>DAORKB010000029.1:0-8482 GCA_035439365.1 Bacteroidia bacterium | reverse complement strand
TCATCACGTTGCGAATCATTGGTAATAAAGGTACGTAGCTTTGCATCTTTGATAGCAATTTTATGAACACGTGGACCGATCGCTAATATTTCACTTAACTCAGGATCAGCAACAGCAGCACCCAATTTTAATATTTTATGCCGTTTAATGGTATTTGCATAATGGTTCAACGCTTCGATTAATCCACCGAAAGCGACTTCTGCTGTATTTGGAATAAAGGAGAAAACGGTATTTTCCAAATCGTAATCTACCGACTTAAGAACGGTCGGACAAAGTGTATGACCCAATTTTTGTCTTTCCTTATAAATATCTGCATCGCTCCCTCTTGAAAAATAGATGCGTTCAAATGAACAAGGTGTTTTTTCAGCCGGTTTAATGACTTCAAATTCGCCAACTGTTCCATTTTTCTTGATGATCAATGCATGACCCGGAGAAATTTCTTTTACTTTTTCAATAGGCACCTTAAATGCTGTTTGAATAACAGGTCGTTCTGATGTTACCACTACTATTTCGTCATCTGCATAATAAAATGCAGGGCGAATACCATTTGGATCACGCAATACAAAAGCATCTCCATGACCAAATAAACCGGCCATTGTATATCCACCATCCCACTTCTTACTGGCATCTTTTAGTATTTGTTGTACATCCAATTCTTCTGCTATCAAGCGGGAAATTTTTTCGTTTGGATGACCGGCTTTTTTAAATTTTTGAAATAGGCGTTCATTTTCCACATCCAAAAAGTGACCGATCTTTTCCATTACGGTAACCGTATCCGCCTTTTCTTTGGGATGCTGACCTAGCTCTACCAACTGATCAAACAATTCATCAACATTGGTTAAATTGAAATTTCCTGCAACAACCAGGTTACGTGTCATCCAATTATTTTGGCGAAGAAAGGGATGGCAGTTTTCTACCGTATTTCCGCCATATGTACCATATCGCAAATGTCCTAAAAACAACTCTCCGGTGTAGGAAACATGTTTCTTGAGCCAAACAGGATCTTTTAACTTTTCAGGATTACGTTGATGTATTTCTTCGAATTGAGCATTGATTTTAGCGAAAATTTGTTTGATGGCCGAGCTTCCTGTGGCTCTTTGTCTGTCGATGTAGTGTGTTCCCGGCTCCACATCGAATTTAATATTAGCCACTCCTGCTCCATCCTGCCCACGGTTGTGTTGCTTTTCCATCAAGAGGTATAATTTGTTTATACCATATAAGGCGGTACCGTATTTTTTGATGTAATAATCCAATGGTTTTAATAATCGGATCACTGCTATTCCACACTCGTGTTTTATTGCGTCGCTCATATTGAATCGGGAATTAAAGACGCTGCAAATTTACGGTTTTATTCCGGTTTATTTATTGACTTAGGATAAGATTTAATATTAACAAAGGATTGCGGGCAGGTGAATATGTAGAAAATTTTGATTATATTCTTAGAAATTGGTTTTTCATTCCTTTTTTTGAGCGTTTTTTACATAATAAATATTCCAATTAACTTTTTCCAACTCCTCCCACTTCGTTAATTTCATCATTGTGTCACTCATGTTGAATTTGGAATTAAAAACACTGTAAATTTAGGGCTTTACTCCGGTTTATTAATTGATCTAAGGATAAGAATTAAGATGAATAAAGGGTGGCCTACTCTATTTTTTTTCAATTTTTTTTACCTTGTCATGGTGCGGACACCATTACAAAACGTAAGTACTGTTTTTAAAGCCATCAAATACATGTTATGAAAGGCATGCGCATCTGTTTCTACTTATTCCTTTTATTTTCTGCTACCTTATTGGCTCAAACCAAAGAGGTGAGTTTCAATCACTATACGGTTAATGATGGTATTTCCCAAAGCTCTGCGTCTTGCATTTTACAAGATTCGGAAGGGTATATTTGGTTTGGAACACAGAATGGGTTAAACAAATTTAACGGAGATAGGAAAAAAAATGTATGGATCGCATCGGCAAAAGGATTGTCCAGGTTCAATTTATCAGAGAAAAAATTTTACAACTACTTTCATTCAGAAAACGACACAGCAAGCATTCCTGATAATTATATCAATACCCTTTACGAAGATAAAGAAGGTGAGATATGGGTTGGTACCTTGAATGGGGTTTGCAGGTACGATCAGGCAAACGATACATTCATACGATTTGGAAATAAATTGAGGAACAGTTCCATTTTATCTATTTTACAAGATAGCAACGGAAATTTTTGGTTCGGTACATTTAGCGAAGGACTCCATTTTATAGTTTTTGACGAGAAAAAAACGAAACTTATTGATTTCAAAAATTATTCGAACAATATTAAAGATGGACGTTCACTGGCCAATGATCTTGTTTCTTCTTTATATGAAGACCGGTCTCATATCCTGTGGGCCGGTTCATTTTCCGGAATGAATACACTGGATCTAAAACCTAAAAAATTTCAATTGTATAAAAAAACAGAATCGGAACATTCAACCAACCTGCTTGATAATTCTATCGCTTCTGTTTACAAAGACAAAAATGACATGCTGTGGATCGGAAACTGGGGAAAAGGACTGAACATATTGAATCGCAAGACAGGGCATGTAACTCATTATTCTCCCACTTTAGAAGGAAAACATAAAATAATAAACGGTTATGTGCATGTTATTTTTAAGGATCCTGATGACAATATGTGGATCGCAACACGGAATGGGATACAGGTTTTTAATGCTGCCGATTCTTCCTTTACTGCTCTGAACAATTTTTTAAAAACAAGTAACCTGCCTGAATTCAAAAACACGAGGATCCGTAAACTCTATAAAGACAGCAATAAAAATATCTGGATAGGTAGCAATAAAGGATTGTATAAAATAAATTATACAACAAAAAAAATAGAAGAGTATTTAACAAATGGTTCAGCAAATAGCATATCCGATAATCTGATCTATGATATCCTGGAAACCAAGGATGGCAAATTTTGGGTTGGTACAGTAAACGGACTGAATTTATTGGACCCTGCAACGAATAAGTTCATTCGTTATTTCAATGATCCGCATAACCCTCAAAGTATTTCAAGCAGCATGATCATTAATTTATTGCAGGATCATGAAGGGGATTTATGGATAGGAACAAATTGTGGTCTTAATTTATTAAAAAAGGAAAGTACCCGGTTAAGCATACGGTAGGGAAATTTTACGAGCAGGAAAAAATTGAGTTTACCAATCACTCTTTTCCTGTTGAAAAAGGAGATGTGATTTATCTTTTTTCAGATGGTTTCGCAGATCAAAAGGGCGGACCTCAAAATAAAAAGTATTACTATCAACCTTTCCAGGAATTGTGCGCTCGCATCCACAAAATGGATATGGAAGCACAAAAACAGGAATTGGAACGATCCTTTGCTTCCTGGGCAGGGAATAATGAACAAATTGACGATATCTTAATTATGGGTATACGGTTTTAACAGATCAACCTATAGCAATAAATTCTTTTACCGCTTTTTCTGCCTCAGCAAAAGCGTGTTCCAGTGAGTCATTCAATACCACTTTATCAAATTGATTTGCAGTAAGTAGTTCTACTTCTGCCTTTCCAATACGACGGGCAATACTTTCGGGGGTTTCCGTTTCACGGGATCGCAGGCGTTCTTCCAGGTGAGCAATGCTTGGTGGCATAACGAATACAGCCAATGCCTGATCTCCAAACTGTTTTTTGAGGTTAATTCCACCTACTACATCCATATCAAAAATAATATGATGTCCTTTTTTACGAATGCGTTCAATCTCTGCTTTTAAGGTGCCGTAGAAATTATCTTTATAAACCTCTTCCCATTCTGCAAACTCTTCGTTTTTAATTTTTTGTTTAAATTCTTCTACGGAAATAAAATAGTAATCCACTCCATGCGTCTCACCTTTTCGCATGGCTCTGCTGCAAGCCGAAACAGAAAACTCCAGGTTGGGTATTTTTTTTAATAAATACTGAACAATGGTTGTTTTACCCGCTCCGGATGGGGCAGAAAATATTACTAATTTACCTTTCATCAATCAATCCTGTCTTACAGTACATTTAGCAACTGTTCCTTTACTTTTTCTAATTCGTCTTTCATCTGTACTACCAGTTTTTGAATTGCCGAATCATTTGCTTTTGAACCAATGGTATTTATTTCTCTACCAATTTCCTGTGTAATAAAACCCAGTTTCCGACCTGATGCAGGTTCGTTCAGGGTAGCTGAAAAATAGTCCAGATGTGTTTTTAACCGTAATTTTTCTTCTGTAATATCTAACTTTTCAATATAATAAATCAATTCCTGTTCAAACCTGTTTTGATCAATCTTTTCTTTATCTATTGTCTCCGCAAGGTTTGTTTTGATACGTTCCTTAATGTTTGTGATACGCAATCCATCCAATGAAACAACTTCCAACAACAGGCTTCCGATAATGGCAATACGTGATTTAAATTCCTTTTCAAGTGTTGCACCTTCATCTGATCGAAATTTTTGAAATGCATCAATTGCCTGATCAATTGCATTTTTTACTCCTTTCCATTCGGCTTCATCCAGCTCCACTATTTCTTTTTCCCCTTTCAATACTTCCGGCATTTTCAATACCAGTGGTAATAAATTTTGTTTTTCGTTCAAATCTGCTGATAACTCTTGCAACTCTTTAAAATAAAACTTTGCAAGCGTTTTATTAATTGCAACAGGTGAAGCATCTTGAATTGTTTCCAGATAGATGCTCACATCGACTTTTCCACGTTCCACTTGTTTGGAAACTTCGGAACGCAGTTCCAATTCTTTTTCTTTATAAATATAAGGAATTCTAAAATTAAGGTCAAGTTGTTTACTATTCAGAGAGCGAATCTCTACATTGACTTTTTTTCCGGCTACTTCGGCGATTGCTTTACCAAAGCCCGTCATTGACTTCATCATAGGATAATATATTTAAAGCAAATGTAATACTTTTCCTTTATCTGTTTCACTCACTTACTTACTTGCTGCTTCTTCGGGTTTTGTTTTTTGAAGACTCACAAGGTAAACACCTGCGATGATCATTAGTGCTGAAATAATTTTGCGGGCATCCAGCTCATCTTTTCCAAATATTACAGCGATCAATGTTGCAATAAACGGTTGCAAATAGATATAAATACTTACAACGGATGGACTTAATGATTTTAAGGCAAATGTATTGAATATGTAGGCCAGGAAGGTAGTGGCGATCACCACAAATGAGATACAAGCCCAGGCCATTGGTGGAATGGTTTTCCATTCTACCAGCTGCAATTCCGAATAACCAAATGGAAGCACATATAAAAAACCAAAAATAAACACCCATTTCACCACCGTAAATGTGTTGTACTTTTTCATAAGTGGTTTTGCAAGTACCACATAAAATGCCCAGGAAATTGAGTTAATAAGTATCATTACATCCCCTAAAATCGTTTCCGATCCGAATGAAAATTTTTTGTTAAATAACAACAGTAATAACGCACCCGCTATCCCTAAAGCTATTCCGGTTATCTTGTTGAAAGACATCCTCTCCTTTAATGCTATGGCTGCAAACAAAAGCACAGCTATTGGATTTGATATCATAATAATGCTGGCATTGATAGGAGTTGTTAAACTCAAGCCTTTCAAAAACATCAGCTGATTAATCATTACACCACAAACACCAAGAACGGCTAATCGTGGCAGATCCTTTTTATCAATTTTTTCTTTAATAATAAACGTGCTTACCATTAGAAATAATAAAAGAGCTCCTCCTATTCTTAATAATACGAATGCGAATGGCAAGATATAAGCTGGCATTACTTCCTTCGCAATGGAATAATTTGCACCGTAAATAATGTTTGCCAGTAGGATTGCCAGATGGGCCTGTAAAATTTTATTCTTCATACTGTGATCAACCAATTAATTCCTTCGCAGCAGCAATTGTTTTTTTGGAGTTTCCCACTGTTATTTCATTGCCGATAAGAATAACCGGTCGCTTCAGAAAAGTGTATTCTTCCAGAATATATTTTTTATATTCAGCTTCTGTCAGCTCTTTTTTATCAAGGCCAAGAGCTCTGTATTTTAGGGCAACGCGACTAAATAATGCTTCATAGCTTCCGGCCTTCTTTTTCATGTCCTCCAGTTGCTCCGCTGTAATTTTTTCGGTTTTAATATCTTGAAATTGAAAGCCCTTCTTTTTCAGATCCAGTTCATTCATAATTCTTGTGCAGGTAGAACAGGAACTTAAGTAGTATATTTTTTTCATGATGTATAAGAAGAGCTTGTTGAATAGTTGATGTTGTAATGAAGTCCTACACTTTGTTTTCTATTACGGGCGTGTTTGATGATGATATACGCCACATTGATAAGGTTTCGAACCTCACACAATTTTACAGAAACTGTTGTTTTCAAATACAAAGCTTCGTTTTCTTTATAAAGAATTTCAAGGCGGTCAAACGCACGTTGTAAACGAATATTGGAACGAACAATGCCAACGTAATTAGACATGATGGCTTGCACTTCTCTCAAGCTTTGTGTAAGCAATACCATCTCTTCCGGCTGAGCTGTTCCTTCGGCGTTCCAATCAGGGATTGTTTCGCAGAAGTTGACTGTTTTAATTGTTTCAATTGCACTCATTGCAGCATGATGTGCAAATACCACAGCTTCTAATAATGAATTGGATGCGAGACGATTTGCGCCGTGCAAACCGGTAGATGAACATTCACCTACTGCATACAAATTTGCAATACTGCTTCTTCCTTTCTTATCTACTTTAATACCACCACACATATAATGTGCAGCGGGTACCACAGGAATATAATCTTTAAGCATATCAATATTCATTGACAAACATTTTTTATAGATGTTTGGGAAATGTTTGATCAGCTCTTCCTTATCCAAATGCCTGCAATCCAGGTAAACAAAATCATCACCACGGATTTTCATTTCGTTATCAATTGCCCTTGCTACAATATCTCTTGGAGCCAGTGATTTACGGGCATCGTACTTTTGCATAAACTCTTTCCCATCAATTGTTTTCAAAATACCTCCAAAACCTCTTACAGCTTCTGATATCAAAAAAGAAGGACGTTCGCCGGGGTTGTATAGAGATGTGGGATGAAACTGGTAGAACTCCATTCCTTCCACTTGTCCTTTTGCCCGATACACCATTGCAACACCATCTCCCGTAGCAATAACAGGGTTTGTTGTTGTACTGTATACATGACCCGCACCACCTGTTGCCATTAATATTGTTTTTGCTAAAATCGTTTCGATCTGATTGTTTCGTACATTCAAAACATATGCGCCATAGCATTCTATTCCAGGCGTACGGCTATTGACTTCAATACCCAAATGATGTTGTGTAAGAATATCAATTGCAAAATGATGATCTAAAATTTCGATGTTGGGGTGACTGTGAACAGCAGCGAGAAGGGCACGTTCAATTTCAAAGCCGGTATTGTCTTTGTGGTGCAGAATACGGTATTCGGAGTGTCCTCCTTCTCTTGCTAAATCATATTCTCCGCTCGCCGTTTTATCAAACTTAGCACCCCATTCAATCAATTCATATATACGCTCGGTGGATTCGGTGATCACCATTCTTACAATTTCTTCATTGCAAATACCGTCACCAGCAATCAATGTATCCTGAATGTGTTTCTCATAGGAATCAGGACTATACATTACTGCTGCGATTCCACCTTGTGCATATTTTGTATTGCTTTCATCCTCATTTGCTTTGGTTATCATGCAAACTCTCCCGAACGGTGCAACTTTTAAAGCATAACTCAATCCGGCAATACCAGAGCCTATAATCAGGAAATCGGTCTTTCTTTTCATTCGTGTGCTAAGGTAGTTTTTAGTATCTTTGTCAAATCGCTTAGCTATCCCAAAAATAAACAAAAGATGAACACCGACGTCAAAAAACACCCTATCATTATATATGCAGAAAGTACTCCTAACCCTGCATCCATGAAATTTGTAGCTAATCAATTGCTTTTATCTGATGGTGCTACTGCTCAGTATTTATCAAAAGCAGAAACAAGCGGAGCTCCATTGGCTGCAAAATTATTCGAGTTTCCTTTTGTGAAAGCCGTTTTTTTTGCATCTAATTTTGTAACGGTCTTAAAAACGGATGCCGTTCAGTGGGAGGATATAACATTGGAGTTACGCGATTTTATCCGAACGTATATTAATGAAGGGAAACCTGTTATTACGGAATTACCGAAAACGGAAGTTGCTGTAGACAATACATTTACCACTAAAAAAGCAGTGTTTACCGAACATGCGGCGCCAAGCAATGAAATTGAAGTGAAGATCGTAGAAATACTGGAACAATACATTCGCCCCGCTGTTGAAGGCGATGGCGGAAGTATTACATTTAAAGGATTTACAGACGGGGTTGTAACTGTTCAGTTAAGAGGATCCTGCAGTGGATGCCCTTCATCTACCATTACATTAAAAGCTGGTATTGAAGGATTGTTGAAACGAATGATACCGGATGTAAAAGAAGTTGTTTCAGAAGCACTTTAAA
>DAORKB010000028.1:0-22191 GCA_035439365.1 Bacteroidia bacterium | reverse complement strand
CGGCAAATTGGGAAACTGGAAAGGAAGCAATGAATGCTACTCCGGAGGGTGTTGCTAATTATTTAACTAAAAACTAAGATCATGTATAAAGAATTGACAGAAGATAATTTGGATGATGTATTCAAAACTTCAGATAAAATAATGGTTCAATACGGTGCAGCGTGGTGTGGAAACTGTAAAATAGTCAAACCAAAGTTTAAGCACCTGGCTGAAGAAAATCCGGATGTTTTATTTGTGTATGTAGATGCCGAAAAATTTCCAAATGCCCGCAAATTTGCTGATGTAACAAACTTACCAACGTTTGCAGGATATGTAAATGGCACGCTTACGTCACAAAAACAAGGAAATAAACTAGAAATCATTAAAGACGTACTACATGCGATTACCACTAATTAAACACATGGTAGCCTTTATTCATGAGAATGATGAAGATTACCTTACCGAAACAATCGAAACGCTGGAACATTTGATTGACGCTCCCGGAATGAAAGACGAAGAACTGGATGCGATAGGCGAATTATTATCGAATATGTCTGGTGCAATTGAGGTGAATCGGTTGATCAGTGAAGGAAAAACAGAGCGGGAGGCGTTGAACGAATTTATGAAGCGTGTAGTGGGTGCCATCGATAAACCACGCGCCTAATATCTTTTGTTCTTGGGTTTACCACCTTTGCGGGAATTGGAGGTATTTTTACCAGTCGTTCGTTTTCTTTTATCAGGGTTGTTTCCAGGTTTAGTAAAACGGTTGCCGGATGAATTTCCGGATTTGAATTTCCTGGATCCATTTGAATGGGAAGAATTGTTTACAGGGGCTTTGGGCTTGTTATTTTTTTGTAAAGAAATATCACTTTTTTTCAAACCGGAAGAAGAAGAATCTTCAATCATTTTGTAAATGGTTTTTACTTCGGTTTCGGTAAGATCCCTCCAATCTCCCGTTGGTAAACCTTTTAAAGTAATGCTCATGATTCGGATGCGTTCTAATTTGGTAACTTCATATCCAAAATGTTCACACATACGGCGTATCTGACGGTTTAAACCTTGTATAAGAATGATCCGGAATTTAGTAGGACTCTCCTGTATTACTTTGCATTTTTTTGTGGTAACACCCAGCATCGGAACACCGTTGGCCATTCCTTCAATGACCTCTGTTGTTAGATTTTTATTAACAGTAACAATGTATTCTTTTTCATGATTGTTGCCTGCCCTTAGAATTTTGTTGACCAGGTCGCCATTGTTCGTTAAAAAGATGAGTCCCTGGGAATCTTTATCCAACCGGCCAATAGGAAAGATACGCTTGCTGTGATTTACATATTTTACAATATTATCACGCACATCTTCTTCGGTAGTTGAAGTAATTCCTACAGGTTTGTTAAGCGCAATAAAAATATCGTTTTCTGCTTGTCTCGGTTCCAGATCATTACCGTTTACCTGCACGCGATCATTCACATTTACCTGATCACCAACGTTGGCCCTACGCCCATTGATCAATACTTTTCCTTGTTCAATAAAACGATCTGCTTCACGGCGTGAGCATAAACCACTTTCACTTATAAATTTATTGAGACGCATGAAAAATCAGGTGCAAATTTATATGTTTTAAAATTAAACAAGCTGTACGCCTTTATCTGTGAGTGTCACCAGCTTTTCTCTGTAAAGCGAACCAATCGCTTTTTTAAATGCTTTTTTACTCATTTGTAATTTAGCTTTTACTTCTTCAGGGGAGCTGTTGTCATGCAGTGCTAAAAAACCGTTTTCGTTTTTTAGTAAACTCAAAATTTTCCATTTCGCATCATCCATTAATTCAAACCCGGATTTCTGAAGGCTTAAATCGATTTTGTTGTCTTCCCGTATCGTTTTTACGTATCCCTTCAAGTGATCACCAATTCGGATACTTTCAAAAATTTCATTTTCATAAATTAAACCTGAATACAAATTGTTGATAATTGCATTGTAGCCTAATTTTGTTTTTGAGTATACAAGGAGTTCAACCACATCACCGGTTTCCAGGTCTATATCTTCACGTACTATAAAACGGGAAAGTTTGCTGGAGGCAATAAGACGGTTGCTTTGTTCATCTTCATAAACAAATACCACATAACTTTTGCCTTCTTCCATCGGGCTGGATTGTTCACGAAAAGGAACCAGCAGATCCTTGTCCATTCCCCAATCCAAGAAGGCACCTATGTTGTTTACTTGTTTTACTTCTAAAAATGCAAATGTATTGGCTGTAGCAAGAGGTTTCACTGTAGTTGCAAGCAAACGATCATCCGAATCACGGATGATAAATACAGAGATGGTATCTCCGATTTTTGCATCCCGTGGAACCCATTTGGTGGGAAGTAGTATCTCAATATCATCAATGCCCAGGTAAACACCGAAATCTACTTGTTTTACAATTTCCAGTTCATTGTATTCTCCAATCTTTATCATGTTTACAAGAAGGTTATGGGTAATTTTTAATTTAAAAGTTGTTAATTGTTTGAATCGTCATACCCATCTCCGTTTTGATCCTTTTGTTTCAGACTCTCTAAAATAGAAGTAACCATAGAAAGAATAAGACTGAATAAAAGTGCCCACCAAAAACCATCAACATGAAAACCAGTTACGAGTTTTGAAGCCAATAGAATAATGCAGGCGTTGATCACAATTAAAAAAAGACCAAGACTTACTATAGTGATTGGGATTGTAAGAACGACCATAATTGGTTTGACAACAGCATTTAAAAATGCAAGTACAACAGCAACAAGAAGCGCTGTAAAAAAATTATTGTCTTCAATCCTAACACCTGGCAATAGAAAAGATGATATTAAAACAGCCAGTGTGGAAATGATTATTTTGATAATAAAATCCATGTTATTAATTTGATGACAAAGATACGGATTTAATATTATATCGGCCTGAGGCCTTTTGGATACGGCGTAGCGAGTAAGCTTAAGCTAGAGCTACCGAAGAACGCTACGCCGAACTATTTTGTGATCTGAGAAATCGCCATTGCGCATTTTTGTCCGTCAATAGCTGCAGACACAATTCCACCAGCATATCCGGCACCTTCACCACAAGGATATAAACCTGTAATTTGAGGATGTTGCAATGTTTCAGCGTCACGTGGAATGCGAACAGGGGAGGAGGTTCGGGATTCAACACCTACTATAACAGCATCATTGCTTAAATACCCACGCATTTTTTTTCCAAACTCGGTAAAACCAAGTTGAAGTCGTTTTCCGATTTCAGGTGGCAGTAATTCATGCAAGGGCGCTGATTTGATACCCGGTTGATAAGAAACTTCCGGTAGTGTTGCTGATTGTTTATTCATTACAAAATCGTGCAGGCGTTGAGCCGGTGCTGTTTGTGTTTTACCACCAGCTTTCCAGGCAAGTTGTTCCAGTGCCTTTTGATATTCTAATCCGGCCAGAGGCCCGAACGAATTGTATTTTTTATAATCTTCTGCCTCAATGGTAACAACAATACCGGAGTTTGCAAATGGATTATTTCTTTTGGAAGGTGACCAGCCATTGGTGACCACTTCACCAGGAGCGGTTGCACAAGGTGCAATGATTCCTCCGGGGCACATGCAAAAAGAGTATACGCCTCGTCCCATTGCCTGATGCACCAGGCTGTACGAAGCAGCAGGAAGGAAATTACGCTGTTTTTGAACTTCGGATATACTGCAATGGTATTGTAAACTATCGATCAATGCTTGCGGATGTTCCACCCGAACACCCATCGCAAAGGTTTTTCCTTCAATTAAAATGTTCTTTGAATGTAACAATTCAAAAATATCTCTTGCACTGTGCCCCGTAGCTAATATTACGGAGTTGGCAATAAATTCAAGTGTTTTGCCGGATGCCAGTGCCAACGCTTGTACACCCTGAATGGTGTTGTTTTTAATCAGCAGATCCGTAACATGTGTTTGGAAATGCACCTCTCCTCCGCAGCCGATGATTGTTTGGCGCATACCTTCAATAATTTTCGGTAGTTTATTCGTACCAATATGTGGGTGCGCCTCCACTAAAATTGTTTCATCGGCTCCATGTGCAACGAATGTTTCCAGTACTTTGGTGATATCTCCACGTTTTGTAGAACGTGTGTATAATTTCCCGTCGCTGTATGTTCCTGCTCCACCTTCACCAAAACAGTAATTGGAATGAATGTTTACAATATGTTCTTTATTAATAGCTGCAAGGTCACGTCGTCTGCTTTTTACATCTTTACCACGTTCCAGGACAATGGGTTTTAATCCGTTTTCAATTAATTGAAGTGCTGCAAACAAGCCTGCTGGTCCTGCACCGATAACAATAACAGGCTTTTTGTTCGAAACATCCGGATAAGTAATTTTGAAAGATATTTTTTCAGGTTGCGATTTTTCGGTATATACTTCTATTCGTAAATTGATTTTGATGTTTCTGGATCGTGCATCAATAGAGCGTTTCAGTATTTTAAAAAAGGTAATGGCGGATACCGGAATTCCGAGTTGGCCAGATGAAATGGATTTTAATTTTTCTTCAGACGCGGCATCGGTTGGTGAAACAACCAGATTGAGTTCATACTTCATTAAATTCCTCCTTCAAATGTAATGGAGATCGTTAATACTTTTGTTTTTAACTTATCAATAGCATTTGCAAAAACAGTATTATCTTTTTGCAACATATTAAGTGTTCCCATTGAAACTTTTGCTTCAATTGCAAATTTAAAGTATTGCAGATAAAATTCAGCACCGGCTCCCCCTTCATAAAAAAAATCATCTCGTTTTAATTTTACGATTTGGTCATTTACGCCAAGTCCTGTATTGTCAACTTTTCTTTTGGAAGATAAATCGAGGGAATAACCTCCACCAGCAAGTATGTAGGCACCAAAATTTTTCACGCGTTTGGAACGTAATTTAAAATCAAATGGAAAATTAATAAATGCGGATTCAATGCTTTTCGTTTTTACAATACTGTCTTTTCCTGCAACATAAAAAAAGTCAAGGCTTCGTTCTGCAAAGGATAGTGTCGGAAGAAAGCGAAAAGTAACATATTTATGTAAGGTAATTTCAGAAACGATGGCCAGGTTAAAACCTGATTTCGGGTATGAATTAACCCACCTGATCGAATCCAGACGTTCGAAATGTTCTACACGATCAATAAAGAAATTTGTACGGTTTACACTTAGTGCAAACCCGAAATGAAGTTTTTGCTGGTAGTAGTTTGGTAAATTTCCGCGTTCATTCGGATCCTGCGCAACAGCTGTGAGGCTTGTTAATGCAAGGAGGGCAATGAATAGATATTTAAAAAAAGTTTTCAATTGAAAGTTCCAGTTGATAACGTTTTTGCAAGGGAATTATTTTATTGAACTGTATATTGAGGCAATTCCAAAGGTCAGTGAAATTGCTTTTGTTTCTTTTTGTCCTGCTTTTCTTAAAATAGCTAAGAAATCTTCTCCATCCGGAAAGGCCTTTACTGATTCGGGTAGATAGCGGTAGGCAGAATTATCTTTCGAAAAAATTTTTCCGATGAATGGGGTGATGTATTTAAAATAAATGGTGTATAGCTGTTTTACGCCAAATGTTCGTGGTTTTGAAAATTCCAGGATGATCATTTTTCCACCTGGTTTTAACACGCGGTGCATATCGCGGATACCTTTCTCCAGGTTTTCAAAGTTACGTACACCAAAGCCAACAGTAATTGCATCAAACGTATTATCTTCAAATGGAAGGTTTTCCGAATCGGCTAATTTCAATTCTATTTTTGTTTGCAGTCCAAGTTTTTCAATTTTTTTTCTACCCAGTTCCAGCATTCCGGATGAAATATCAACTCCCGTTACCTTTTCCGGGTTTAATCGCATGGCTTCAATCGCAAAATCGGCGGTGCCGGTGGCAATGTCGAGAATTGTTTTTGGTTGTTTTGATTGAAGCAGCTGAATTGATTTTTTTCTCCAGCCTTTATGAATTCCTAATGAAAGCAATTGATTTAAAAAATCGTAACGATGAGCAATTGCATTGAACATGTTTGCCACCTGTTCTTTTTTGCTGGTTGTTTGATCTTTATAAGGTGTTACAGTAGCCAAGTTGATATGTGTTAATGAGTAGCTTTTTAAAAAGATAATTGTGATGCTTCCTGAAATAATTGTTTTTTATTTACCGGGACAACACCAGTTTGTTCGCAAACCTGTCCTCCAGCTAAATTTGCCAGCGTTGCCGTAGCAATAGGATCAAGTCCTGCTGCAATACACAATGCTGCAATACTTATAACCGTATCGCCAGCTCCTGAAACATCAGAAATAGTGCGGATATGAGCCGGAATGATTTGCTTGACATCAGCACTGTGTGTGTATATCCCTTTATCGGATAGTGTTACAAGTGCTGTTTTTATTTTTTGCTTTTTTGTAAATTGACTAACAACAGCGTTTAATTCTTTGTTATTCAATGGGTCGAAATCAAGCTTAAGTCCTTCTTTCAGCTCTTTCAAATTGGGTTTGAATAAAGTAACCCCAGTATATTCCCAAAAATTATTTTTCTTGGGGTCGACAGCCGTTGGAATATTTTTTTTGTCTGCAATTTCAAGGATACGCTTTATGACTTCCGGTGTCAGGCAACCTTTGTCATAATCTTCAAAAATGATGACATCAATTTTTTGAGAGGAAACAATTTTTTTTACTGTATTTACAAATAGATCAGTGTCCTTGGAATTTAAAGGCATATTTATTTCTTCATCCACCCGAAGCATTTGGTGATTGTTACCAATGATGCGGGTTTTTACAGTAGTAATACGATGTTTGCTATCAAGAATAGCGTTGGTTTGAATTTTTTGTTTTTTTAATAGATCGGAAAAAAGTTTACCGTTTTTATCTGCACCAACAATGGAGCATAAAATGGGAGTTGCCCCCATAGCCTGTATGTTTAAAGCAACATTGGCTGCTCCGCCCAATCGGTCCTCTTTTTTATCAACAGCAACAATCGGTACAGGTGCCTCGGGAGAAATGCGGGTAACATGTCCCCACATATAAGCGTCAATCATAACATCACCAATAATCAAAACGGTTAGATCATTGAATGAATTAAAAATATGTTTTATGTCTGCAGCCTTTTTCAAAACGGATGAATTATTTTAATTTGGCTAATGCTGTTTTAATCCTTTTAATTCCTTCTACCAATTTATCTTCGGAAGTGGCGTAAGAAAACCTTACACATTTATCATCACCAAACCCATCACCCGATACAAGCGCGATATTTCCTTCCATTAATAAGAAAATACTCAGGTCATACGAATTTTTAATGTGATAGCTTTCGTATGATTTACCATAATAGTAAGAAATATCGGGAAAAACGTAGAATGCACCATCGGGTACGTTTGCTTTAACACCAGGAATTTCTTTTAATAAACTAAGTACCAGGTCCCTTCTTTTTTTGAAGGTATTACGCATTTCATGGGTTATTGAAGGATCTGCTTTAATTGCTTCCATTGCAGCCATTTGTGAGATGGAGCAGGTGCCCGAGGTAAATTGTCCCTGCACCTTTTCACAACCCAATGCGATCCATTTTGGTGCACCAATGTATCCGATGCGCCACCCGGTCATTGCATATCCTTTTGATACACCATTCACGGTAACTACACGATCATAAATAAAATCGAATTGTGCAATGCTTTCGTGTGAGCCAACAAAATTGATGTATTCATATATCTCGTCGGAAATGACATATAAGTCGGGGTATTGAACTATAACTTCTGCCAGTGCTTTTAATTCGGCTTTGTTGTACACCGAACCGCTTGGGTTACAGGGTGTACTGAAAATAATCAGCTTTGTTTTCGGGGTGATTGCTTTTTTTAATTGTTCTGCCGAAATTTTAAAGTTGGATTGAACGGTACTTGGTATGGTAACCGGTACCCCTTCTGCTAATTTTATAATTTCAATATAGCTTACCCAATAAGGCATGGGTACAATTACTTCATCTCCAGGGTTTACCAAACTTAATACAGCATTTGCAATGGCTTGTTTCGCACCGGTTGAAACAACAATTTGGTCGGGAGCATAGATTAATCCATTGTCCCGTTTAAATTTTTCAGCGATTACTTTTTTGAGATCCAAAAATCCGGCAACAGGAGTATAATGTGTAATATTATTATCCATTGCTTTTTTTGCGGCGTCTTTAATAAATTGTGGCGTATCAAAATCTGGTTCCCCAATACTTAAACTGATGATGTCTTTGCCTTGAGCCTGTAGCTCACGGGTCTTTTTCACCATTGCCAGGGTTTGGGATTCGGTTAAAATACTAAGTCGATCAGATAAACTGCCCATAAAGATTAGATTTGATGGGCACAAAACTAATAAAATTGTGGGAGAATGCCTAAAAATGGAAATTCTTTAAAATTAAAGGGTTAAAATATGTTTTTATGGAAACTAAAATTTGTTTTTACCGTAAAGTGGGGAAGTAGTTTTTTTGAAAGACTGTAAATTGTGCTGTTGAATGTTCGCCAAAGGTGGATAGAATAGAAATGCTTTGATTTTTTATGCAACGTAATTTACATCTCCCCGTCTTTTTATTATATATTTGTTAAAATATATATGAATAGTTTGTGCGATGGCAGTGAGAAAGTAAGATTGAAAACTATTTACTTTGTTGCATGTAAAACACAAGCTTATGAAAAAGATTTACAAAAAATCGTTTTGGTTAGTTAGTATCCTATTTGTATTCCTTGTTCAATTTCCGAATGCACTTTTCGCTACACACGTTCAGGGTGGAGACATTACGTTTAAATGTTTAGGGGGGAATCAATACCGAGTTACGATGTCACTTTACCGCGATTGCGCTGGTGTAGCAGCTCCAACATCACTTACTGTTAATGTTAGCTCCGCTTCTTGTGGAGAAAACTATAACCTAACGCTGAATCCTATTCCCAATACGGGAATTGAGGTTTCTCCGATTTGTACATCCTTGCAAACAGTTTGTCAGGGAGGAACATTTCCGGGAGTTCAGGAGTATATTTATTCGGGAATTACGACACTACCTCAACAATGTACGGATTGGGTATTTTCGGCCAATATAAAAGCAAGAAACAGTGCGATCTCAACTATTGTTGATCCTGCCAATCAGAATTTATACATTGAATCGAAATTAAATAATAAAGATTTTCCATGTAATAATTCCCCAACATTTACAAATAAGCCAGTACCTTTTATTTGTGTGGGTGAACCATTTTGTTTTAATAATGGTGCGCTTGATGCCGATGGTGATTCATTGGCTTATGAGTTAATTACACCAATGAACGGACCTGGATCGAATGTTACTTATGTTGCTCCATATTCAGCAACACAGCCTTTGCTATCTAATCCGCCAGTATCTTTTGATCCAACTCGTGGTGATATTTGTATGACACCCTCTCAGATTGAGGTAACGGTATTTTCAGTCATAGTAAAAGAATATCGAAATGGTGTACAAATAGGTAGTATTGTTCGTGATATTCAATTGCGTACTGTGACTTGTTCCAACAACAACCCTTTTCTTACAGGAATTAATGGAACGGGTAAATTTGAGATTCATGGTTGCGTGGGGCAGCCATTAACATTCAACATTCCATCGAGTGATTTGGATGGAGCACAAACATTAAAATTGCAATGGAATGGCGGTATTAGTGGTGCAACTTTTAATCCTGGATCAGGGACGCGTCCTACAGGAATTTTTTCATGGACACCTACTGCGGCTGATTTGAATAATGTTTCCAATTGTTTTACAGTTCGTGTTGTGGATGATAACTGTCCTTTTAATGGTAGTCAGACGTTTTCATTTTGTGTAACGTTGTCAGCACTGGATGCAACAATTAGCAGTAAAGATGCCAATTGTAAGGCATCTAATGGAGATGCAACAGTAGTTGTTACAAATGGAGTTCCTCCTTATACTTATTCATGGGCACCATCAGGAGGTTCAAATCCATCCACTGTAGGGATTCCTGCCGGAACTTATACGTGTACCATAACGGATTCAAAAGGGTGTAATAAACAACTTACAGCAACAATAAATAGTGTCCCAGGTGACAATGCAAAAATTAGCACGTTCTCCAATGTTAGTTGTAATGGAGGAGCAGATGGAAGCATAACTGTTTCTATAGGTGGTGGAGCTAAGCCACCATTTACGTATGCCTGGACCCCCAATGTAAGTACTACCGCAACAGCAACTAACCTTCCTGTTGGAACTTACAGTGTGACGATTACTGATGTTTATGGATGTACTTCAACAGTATCCCAAGCGATTATACAACCAACGGTATTAACAGTTTCTCCTTCAAATACAAACGTGAGTTGTTTTAATGGTTCGAATGGTACGGCAACGGCCACAGTTTCTGGTGGTACAGCTCCTTACACATATTCCTGGCTACCTGGAGGATTTTCTACGTCATCTATATCGGGTTTAAGTATTGGAACATATACAGTAAATGTTACAGATGCAAAAGGGTGTAAAAAGTCGGCTACTGTTACCATATCACAGCCTCCAATTTTAGCAATTTCGTCAACAGTAATAGATGCTACATGCGGGAAATCCAATGGTGGAGCAACAGTTACGGGTACAGGTGGGTTCCCTAATTATACGTGGACTTGGTCGGGAGGACAAACAACATCTACAGTAACAAATTTAGCAGCAGGAACTTATACAGTTACAATTAAGGATGCGAGTTTATGTACCATGAGTGCTCCTGTAACAGTAAAAAATATAGCTGGTCCGACAGCTACAATTACAACGTTTACAAATGTTTCTTGTTACGGAGGTAACACTGGATCGGCAACGATAACAGTCGCCGGTGGTAAACCACCTTTTACATATGTCTGGAACAATGGGCAAACAACACCAACGGCAAGCAATTTAGTTGCAGGAATTTATTCGGTAATTGCGACCGATGCAAATGGATGTGCAGCTACCGCCAATGTAACCATAACACAACCGCCAGTACTTATTGCAAATATCGTTGGTACAAGTCCGGTTTGTTTTAATGATAAAAATGGATCAGCTTTGGTAACAGCAACCGGTGGTACCGCTCCTTATACCTATTTATGGGCACTTGCAGGATCGCATACAAAAGATACGATTCAAAATGTAGGGGCGGGAATTTACAATGTGACTGTTACCGATGCAAAAGGATGTTCGAAGGTGGCCACAACCACATTAACGAACCCGGCAGTTATATCTACTTCAATTATCAATACAAAAACATTGTGTTTTGGAAGTTGCACAGGAACAGCAACAGCAACGGCAAGTAATGGTTTTACACCGTATACTTATTTGTGGAACAATTCAACCGCTCAAACAACAGCAACAGCAACAGGTTTATGTGCAGGAACGTATTCTGTAGCTGTGAAAGATGCGCATGGTTGTAAATCACAAGCATCAACAACCATTACTTCACCCACTGCATTAAGCTCTTCCATTACGTTGAGTGGAAATGTAAAATGTTTTGGTGTCTGCGACGGATTTGCACAAGTAAGTGCAACCGGTGGTACACCTCCTTATTCTTATAACTGGATGCCAGGAAGCATTAATACTTCGGTTGCATCGAATTTATGTGCCGGAACATATACGTGTACTGTGACTGATGCAAATAACTGTACATCTACAGCAACGGTTACAATCACGCAACCTACAAAATTAAATGCAACTGTAACAGCTTCCAACATTCATTGTAATGGTGTTTGTGATGGAGCAGGAAATATCAGTTTTACTGGTGGGGTACCACCATATACATTCTTATGGACTCCAGGTTTGCAAACATCTTTTAACCCGACAACTCTTTGTGTAGGAAGCAATACTGCTACTATTACAGATGCCAATGGATGTAAAGTAAGTGGTACTGTGTTGTTGACACAACCAGCGCCGTTAACCGTAACAATGAATATAAAGCAATCGACGTGTAAACAATATAATGGAGAAGCTTGTGCAGTAGTTACCGGAGGAGCTACACCATACAAATATCAATGGGATACGTTGGGACCAATTACGGTTGTGCCTCCTCAAACACCATGTATTACAAATATGAAAGCGAATTCGTATCCGATTGTTGTAACGGATGCTAATGGTTGTAATGTAAATGCAGCTGCGAATATTGATGATGCTGCTGCTCCGATCGTTGATATAATCAGTTCCACGAACCTGGATTGTAATTCAGGGAAAAACGGAACGGCTGTCGCTACAGTTAATTCTGGTTTACCATATACTGTGGTGTGGAGCCCTGGACAGCAAACAATACTAAATCCAACAAATTTAAGTGCCGGAATAAATACGATTACAGTAAAAGATCAGAGCGGATGTGTTTCATCCGAATCAGTTGTGATTACAGAACCTACAGCCATCAACAGTGTAATTGCAGCGATATCCAATGTAAGTTGTAACGGTATTTGTGATGGAAATTCAACTGTTATGTATACGGGGGGAACATCTCCTTATACTGTAAAATGGAATGACCCTGCGGGTCAAACTGCAGACAAAGCCGTTAATTTATGTGCAGGAAAATACACCGTGATTATCACCGATTCAAAAGGTTGTAAAGACACCAATACGGCAACAATTATCAGTCAGCCAAATGCATTGACGATTCCATCCAGTACATTTACAGATATAAAATGTAATGGAGATAATGATGGATCGATTACCAATATTGTTACTGGGGGAACTCCGTTTTATACCTACACCTGGACACCGAATGTAAGTACAGGAAACAATGCGGATAATTTAGCTCCGGGTAATTATACGTTGTTAGTAAAGGATCAGAATGGTTGTACAGCTACGAAAAACTGGACAATTAAAGAGCCTCCAAAACTGACGAAAACACATACAAGTAAAAATTCAACCTGTAGTAAAAATAATGGTGAAGCTACCATTAATGTAAGTGGCGGAACGCCGGCTTATAATTATCAATGGAATGATCCGGCTTTACAAAAAGTTCCTGCTGCAAAAAATTTATACATGGGTATGTATCTGTGTGTTGTTACGGATGCTTTTGGTTGTACCTTATTGGATACAGTGAATGTAGTGGATGAACCAGGACCTGTTATTGATAGTATGAAATCAACACCAGTATTGTGCTTTGGTGGCAGTACAGGTACAGCAACAGTTGTATTAAAGCCAGGAACAGGTACTGCGCCAATTAAATACTTATGGTTATCGACAGCTTTACCTAGTGTACCAACAGCAAACGGGTTGACTAAAGGACCATACAGTGTTGTTGTAACAGATGCAAATGGTTGTTCAACCAATGGTACGGTAGTGGTGGATGAGTCTCCTAAATTAAATTTAGTAGTAAGTATACTCGATACACTTTGTTTTGGTGATACAACTCAAATATATGCACAGGCTACTGGCGGAACACAGCCGTATAACTATACCTGGCTTGGAGCAGGAGCAAATCTTACAGGCTCAGGACCTCACACCATTCAACCACCGACCAGTATTGTTTATCCGGTGAGTGTGAAAGACGCGAATGGTTGTAGTGCAGGACCACTTGACATCCTTGTTTATGTTCGCCCGCCGTTATCAGTAAAAGCAACAGATATTGAAATTTGTGATGGAGCAAGCGGAACAATTTCAGCAACTCCAAGTGGAGGTAATAACGGACCTTATACATACTTGTGGAGCAATGCGGTGACCACAAAATCACAAGTGGTAAATCCTAAACTGGTGAATTCACCTGCAAAATATATTGTTACAATAAAAGATGGTTGTTCAGAGCCTGCTATTGATACGGCTACAGTGATTATTCATCCGGGTTCAATTGGTACATTGGTAGGGTCGGATACGGCAGGTTGTGAGCCATTAGAGGTTAACTTTAGTGCAATCAGTAATAATGGTTTAACGTATGTTTGGAATTTTGGAGATGGTACACCAGAGGTAACAGCAGTATCTCCAACACACGAATATAAAAATGATGGTAAATATACAGTTACAGTTAACGTGAAAACAGCATTTGGTTGTATTACACCAATTGTTCGTCCTCAATACATTACAGTTTACCCTGTTCCAGAGGCTGCATTTTTATCTGATCCATCATCCACTACATTTATTTCACCGATTGTGAATTTCAAAGATGTGTCAAAACCAGATGTAGTAAGTTGGGACTGGGACTTTAATGATCCATCAACTAAAGCGAATAATACATCTAAACTAAAAAATCCGACACATGCATTTAGTGGAATCAATGATTACAATGTACGTTTGATTGTAACAACCATTCATGGCTGTATTGATACAACGTATGAAATATATCATGTGTATGATGATTTTGTGTTCTATGTACCGAATACATTTACACCGAATGAGGATGGAATCAATGAAGTATTTTTACCAAAGGGAATTGGGTATGATCCAAAGACTTACCACCTGTATATTTATGATCGTTGGGGTAATTTTATCTTCTATAGTGATGATCCTGAGAAAGGTTGGGATGGAAGAGCGAATCATGGTGCTGAGATCGCTCAGCAAGATGTATATGTGTGGAAAATTGACTTGAAAGATAATTCAGGTAAGGTGCATAAATATATGGGGCACGTAAATATTATAAAATAATCCTCGCAGTAAAAACAAGCCCTCGTGATGAAATCACGAGGGCTTGTTTTTTTATTCTGCCGGGGCCATGTTCCATGCTGCCCATTCTTCTTTAATAGGGCCATAAATACCAGATACGGGTAATCCGGCTTGACGCATTAAAACAGTAAGTTGTCCGCGATGATGTGCCTGATGTTTGATTAAAACAGAAAGCACAGTCCCTTTTTTCCAGGTATCTCCGTACATTTCTTTGTCTTCTGTAAGGTTTGCATCTGTCCATGTTTTGGGAAGTTCCTTTACAAGAGATGCGGATGATTGTTCATAAGTCGAAATAATTTCTTCAATCGTTGCAGGAGGTTTTGCGTGTTCGTCGGGTCCATTAACAGGTATACCCGCTTTATTCATCATCTCGCTTATCGTGATTGTAATGTGCCAAGCCAGGAAGCCCATACTTCTTACATGTTCGTGATTTTTCTTATGTAAGGTTTCGTTGCTAATCAATGCAAATAGTTTGAGTGTACCTTCGCTTTCATATTTCCATTCGGAAAGAAAGTCTTCTATTTTTCTTATCATAATTATTTTTGTTTTTTTTATTTAGTATTGTGTATCTATTAACGGGGAAAAGCATTAGGACTGTGTCCGCCGAAGCTTTAGTGTAGGCGGATGGTGCCTGTTTACGCTGAAGCTTCAGCGGGCGAAGCTCGCTTACGCTAAAGCTTCATCGAACAATGCAAAGATATTTAAAGTATTTAAAACGGGTGTTTTATTGATGAAAAATGAGGTTAATTTTTCAATAAAAATAACGATATTAGCAGAAGAAAGCGATTAATTTAACAATTTAAAGACGGAGTGATATGGATAATGCATTTGAAATCGTAAAAATTATTTTACCGGCAGGAATTGTTTTTCTTACGACGTATTATTTAGTGAAAAATTTTCTGGATCATGAAAGTAAAAAAAAGGTATTGGATTTAAGAGTATCGAATCAGGCGATATTGACTCCGATTCGTTTGCAAGCGTATGAGCGTGTGATTCTTTTTTTGGAACGGATCAATCCCAATGCAATGGTTATGCGTTTGAGTAAAACAGGCAGTGCAGCTAATTTTCAAGGAGAATTGTTAAAAACAATTCGAAGTGAATTTGAGCACAACTTATCTCAACAAATATACATGAGCCAGAAATCGTGGGAGGCTGTTGTAAAAGGAAAAGAAGAGACAATTAAATTAATAAACATTGCATCGGGTAAAGTAAGTGCAGAAGGATCGGCAATGGATCTTGCTCAGGCGGTATTAGGTGTTGCTGCTCAATTAACCGAACTCCCAACAAAACCAAGTATTGATTTGATTAAAAAAGAAATTGCGAAGGAGTTTTAGGCCTTCGCTAAAGCTACGGCCTACGCAGTAGACTCTTAACAGAAATCCCAAAGGTTTTTAAAACCTTTGGGATTTTCACTTTTGATATCTTACAGTCTCATTTTTCAAATCTCATGTTTCACATCTATTCTTCCACAATTACAAAAATATCTTCATTGTCGCGTTTCATTAAATATTTTTCGCGACCAAATTTTTCGACGGTTAGTGGATTGTTCGTTAGTTCTTTTAAATCATTTGTTATTTGAGCATTTTCTCGGGTAAAATAGTTTCGCTCCTCTTCCAGTTTTTTGACTTCTTTACGAAATTCGATCTGGGTGTTTAAATCATTTTTATCAAAAAATAATACCCATATTGTTAAACCGACAAGTGTCAACAAATATTTATTTTTTAGGAATGGGATTATCTTTTTCATATTACAAAGATAAACGCTAGAAGTGGAATAGGTAGTATGGTTAAATTATGTTATCAACTGGAAAATTAACAATTGGATATTTTCAAGTCTGCGCACAGTTCTCGACTCCGATCGAACGCACACAACGTACGCATTATTACTAATAACTATAATTTGATGTTCTTCAATAAATGCACGTAGGAAGTGTCCGTTCGAGCCGAGTCGAGAACTGTGTGAATATTAGTTTAAAACTTCTTCGGTGGGCAACTTTGCAATCTCATAATCACTGAGTCTATTCAGGTCCTGGGATGTTTGTCCTTTTTTATTCTGCCCAAATATGCTTATAAACCGTGCACCATGTACGAGTTCATCATACGTATAGGAGTAGCGTGCATTTACGGTTTGCGAAAAAGTATCATTAAAGCCAGTAAGTAAGATCAGAAATTCAGCATCGGCCTGTTTCATATCTTCCTCCGTCATTTTATAAAGGGCTGTTTTCATCAATGATGTGGTTAATGGTCCAGCTGAGTGGAAAAAACACAATGGTTTTGAGCTCCAGTTTTAAGGCACGAAAGCGACGTATGGGAACTCCATTTTCTATTTCAAATTTTGCAACAGTAACCTGGCATTCTAAATTTGTGATTTGACTGTTGCGCATTTTATTGGCAATTCGAAATTGAAAAGCAGAGGTGTTTTTAAATGCAGCGATGATTGCGTTTTTGCTAAAGAGCACTCGTATTACGGGTCTCGAAAAACGTCCGTAAAGTAAACCCGTTGCAATGGCAAAACCAAGTAAGCCGGCCAGCGATTCCAAAGCAGCAATGGTACTTACGAGATGCCCGGAGGGGCTTATTCTTCCAAAGCCCACAGTACTGAAGGTTTGTGTGCTGAAAAAAAATGCTTCTAAAAAGCGATCATAAAAAGTAGTGCCTTGTACACCGTTCAGCCCATCCATTCCGGCAAGTAAATAGCAAAAAGCAAAAAATAAATTGATGATAATAAAAAATAAATAAACACAAAGAAATTAAAACGTCTCCAGCTCATGGAAATGAGTGCATGATAAATACTAACCGATTGCCATCTGGATACTTCAATTCGCTCAATATTAAAGGAACCATTTTTATTAATTAGACGGGTACGTTGTGTGGATGTTTTGGTACCAAATCCAAGTTCCTTTTCCTCTGTTTTATACTGCATGTCTGAGTAGGTAAAGTTAAGACGTAATTCTTACAAAAATATCAATTTTAGTAGGAATAACCTGACTAATTTTTTAATCGAATATCTCACATCTTAGTCTCAATTTAATTAATAATTTTGCGGCATAAATTAAAACGATGGAATATATTGGTAAACGCATTAGCGTAAAGCGAAAAGAGAAGGAGATAAGCATTGTTATATTAACAGAAGTAAACAAAATAAAACGTACCCTTTTATTTTGCTGGTTTTTTTTGTGGAGTGCAAGTGGTGTGATTGTTTTTACACAATCATTTATGATACATGATGAGAATACGAAAGTAGCAGTAATAGTATGGTTGGGCTTTTGGGCGTACTTTGAGTATAAGATATTTAAGGCTTACATGTGGAGGAGATTTGGGCTTGAAAAGATTAAATTAAGGGATAACAAGCTTTTTTATAAAAGAGATGTGGCAGGCAAAGGAAAAATAAAAGTGTTTGAGTATGATTTTATAAAAGATTTTCGTATTATTGACAAAAAAGAACGTTCTTTTATAGATAACTTAAATGATTCATATTGGGTAGTAGCAGGCGAGCGAATAGCATTTGATTACTATGGTAAAGAAATAAAGCTGGGGTTGCAAGTGGATGATGTGGAGACAGCAGGCTTGTATAAATTGTTAAAACAGGAAATTAAACAATAAAACCAGAATAGTATGACAAACAGTGTTACAGTACTTGGAGTGTTCAACATCCAAAAAGGCCGTATTTACAGTTTAAATTTTAATACTGATTTTATCCCAATGCCCGGTATGAAATTTAACATTGATGGTGTAAATGTTAAAGTTGCGGCAGTAAACAATTCTATTAATGAATTCTTATCTAAAAACAAGAAAGAATTTATCTGGGATCTCATTTTGGAGTCGGAAGAAAGGCTTCATTTCCTGGCAAACAAAACCTATAAATTTTTTGTAGAAAACTAATTGATCAATTAGTCTTCATTTTAATTTAACAGTATCCAAAAATTAAATTTTGATATGCTGTTAATGGATTGTGTATTCACCTTCTGATGATCCGGAGGGATCAAACATTTATAGAAAAATTCAATACAAATTTTTTTGACCCCGTAGGGGGCGTATATTTGAATTGTTTTCGAATGCATTTTGATATTGTTCGACCCTTTGGGGTTGTATTTATTTTGTTTGCAATTTTGCTATACATATTCGACCGTTTTAGGGGCGCACAAATAATAAACTCCGGACATACTCCGGAGTTTATTATTTGTAATATGATGTATACGAATGTTAACCGATCATTAGAATTTGGATCTTGTACGACGTCTGTATGGGAAGCGATAGGACACGGTCACATTTGTAAACATGTAAGCATCTTTAGCTTTTGGGTCACCGCGTTGCTCTCCAACAGCCGTTTGGTCGAGGCCCGTAGCATCGCCGCCAAGTGATTCCGGATAGTTATGAAGAGAAGGATCAGCAAGGTAAGCAGCCATATCACCGCGGGCAGACTTTAATGCAGCATTGTCATAATAAACAGTGCTTACATCATCAAGGTAATCGGTAAATGTTTTACGAATACCTACTTCTAGTCCTACGGCCCATTCTTTAGTGATGCCATATTTCGCACCAATACCATAGGGGATGCAAAAGCTTATTCTTGAATATTTTTTAGGGCCACCCGGTAATCCTTGTCCTTCTGTACCGAGAGGTTGAAGATTTACCCAACTGCCTTTGTATTTAGCCTGAGGATTAAAAAAGAAACCACCAACACCAACAAATACGTATACCTGAACATCCGTACTTGCACCTCTTTTCACGTTACGTATGTTATAATTACGTCCCATTTGTTCTTTTGTAAGGAAAAATTCTGCTTGTACAGCTAACTCAATTATTGGAGCTCTAAAGCTTAAATTTCTGTTTTGGCGGTAAGGTTCGGTTGTTAATGCATCATTTCCGCTGATCATCAGATAGCGCAGTCCTCCATTAACGGCCCAACGTGGACTTGGGCGATAACGAAGTCCTAAAGCAAATGATGGACGAGTTGCTGAAAATTCAAAATCTCTGACAAAATGTGTCCCGATTTGATTGGCTCCTCCTACTTCACCAAGAAAGTTGGCAGCTCCAATACCAATGATATATTCACTTCGTGGTTTATTTCTTTTTTTAGAAAATGCATTTTTTCGTTTAGCATTGGTTTTAAACTGAGCACAGACGATAAATGGAACTAACAATAGCAATAAGGAAAGTAGAGTTTTGCGCATATGTTATAGGACTAGTTCTTCTGATGTATTAGCAAAAATATAAAAAATATTCAAAAACAACATACTAATTACGGAAATTACCACATTTTGAACGAATTATTCATTTTTTATTTCAAATACACATGTTTTAACCCGCTGGCTGACTTGATTATCGCTGTGTTCATGCAATATTAAATGGTCACTGCTTTTGTCCTCAAACACATCTTTTACTGATTTTACAATGCCTACAGGGATATCATGAGGAATTAATTGCTGCATCAATGTTTTTGAAGTGTGCAAAATGATCGCATCCTGAAGCGTTTTAAAAAGTGATAAGCGATGAATAATACGTTGTGTATTATTTGAATATCGGGGATCCCTTGAAATATCAGCACGATTCAAAACCGCACACAATTTACCAAATTGTTTATCATTACCAATTGCCAGAACAATTTGTTTAGCATCACTTGTTATAAAAACTTCGCCATACGGGGCAATATTGGGGTGCAAAGAACCGCTGGGAGGATGGTTATAACCGGCCATTAGCCAGTTACTTGCCTGGTTGGCTAAAGAAGCAATAGCCGCATCCTTTAATGATACTGTTACCAATGATCCATTGCCCGTTCTCATTCGTTTGATGAGGGCCACTAAAATGCCTTCTTTTAGTTGATGTGCAGCAAGAATATCAATGAGTGCAACGGGCATTTTTAAAGGACCACTATCTGGTGTCCCATTCATATGCATAAATCCGGTTTCTGCTTGTAAAATCAAATCATACGCAGTGCGGGAGGAGTTTCTTCCGAAACCGCTGATATGAGCATAAATAAGCGTAGGATTAATTTTTTTCAGGTATTCATAATCCATTCCTAATTTTACATCATCACCCTGCTTGTAGTTAGAAATAAGAATATCAGCGCCTTTAATCAGCTCGTATACTTTTTGTTTTTCCTCAGGAACGCTTAGGTTAATAAAAAGGCTGGTTTTATTCCAGTTAACAGCCGCATAATAAGCAGAGTAATTATTGTCTTTGTTTTCTGTAGATAGTTTCCAGCTACGGGTAACATCCCCATTGGTAATTTTATTTTCTATTTTAATAACAGATGCTCCGAGTTCAGAAAAAAACAAGCCTACCGCCGGACCAGCCAATACATTGGCTAGTTCAACAATTTTAAGATCCTTAAAAAATGTTTCCATTGGCATGGTATACGTGGATAACCAGGGTAGGTTATTGAAAAACAAAACTTTATTACGAATTAAATCATAAAAAGATATCTTATTTTATATATTTCTACACGTTATTAAAACCTGTATGTTAATTCATATCATTAAATTTGAGCATGACTCAACAGCAATGGATATTTAAACGCAAAACCATGCTTGCGATTTTAATCATTGGTATTGTGCTAATGATTGTAAAGTTTATTGCTTTTTTTATTACACATTCAAACGTAATTTTATCAGATGCTCTGGAGAGTATTATAAATGTTTTTGCCGGTGCTTTGACATTGTTTAGCTTGTACTATTCGTCTCGTCCCAAAGATCAGGACCATCCGTATGGCCATGGAAAAATAGAATACCTTTCTTCGGGTATTGAAGGTGGTTTAATTCTTATTTCGGGTATTGCTATCATTATTAAATCATTTTATGGTTTTATTTATCCGCAACAAATTCATTCGTTGGGTATTGGCTTGTATTTAACGGTGTTTGCAGGTGTCTGTAACTTTTTTATGGGACGCTACCTGATTCATCATGGAACAATAAATCAATCTACTGCAATGGTTGCTGAAGGAAAACACCTGATGTCGGATACGATTTCAAGCATTGGTATTGTTATCGGATTGGTGATTATGTATTTTACAAAATTATATTGGTTGGATAATTTAGTTGCCATACTTGCGGGGGTGTACATATGCTATATGGGGTATACGTTGCTAAAAGAATCAGTTACCAATTTGCTTGATGAAGCAGATGTTGAAAAACTAAATATGGTGATTGAAATGCTCAACAAGAACCGAAGAGAAAAATGGATAGATATGCATAACCTGCGTGTATTAAAATATGGGTCGCATTTGCATGTGGATGCACACATCACATTACCCTGGTATGATAAACTGGAGGATTCGCATACGGAGGTTTCTTTGGTAGAAAATTTAATTAAGCGGCAATTAGGAGATGAGTTGGAGTTTTTCATTCATGCCGATCCTTGTTTACCTGCGTCTTGTCCGATTTGTGTTGTTCAGAATTGCCCTGTTCGAAAAAGTGAATTTGTAAAGCGTTTGGATTGGACATTAGAAAATTTACTGCCGAATGAAAAGCATAGGCTTTAAATAATGAGGTGAGTGTTGGGGAGCCTTATTTTACTTGCTCAGTGATTTAACTGTCTTTTAATTATTTCATCAAAAATATCTATTCTGTTTTTAATGGAATGGCTATTGAGACAGCGTTGTTGCCCGTTAATAGCAATCTCTTCCATTTTCGAAGGATTTTTAAGCAGCCAGCT
>DAORKB010000027.1:16091-22405 GCA_035439365.1 Bacteroidia bacterium | reverse complement strand
CAACTTTTTAAAGATATCCATCCCGATGTGGTAATTCTGGATATTAATTTACCGGATGGAAATGGCATTCAACAAGCACATCAATTTAAAACAGATAAAAATATTCTTATACTTATTAGCGCAGACAATGATCAACTTACTCAGGAGTTTGAAGATTACAGCGCAAATGGATTTTTAAGAAAACCTTTTACACCTAATGATTTGTTATTTTTAATAGATCAAATTCAACAAAAACAAAGTATTTCGAACAGTAATTTTTAGTACTATTTTTAAAACAAAATCAACTATGGCTAAAATTTTAATAATTGATGACGATATCGATATTTGTCAATTACTAGAGCGCTTTTTTAAGAAAAAAGGACACCAAGCCTTATTCTTTACAAACGGTAAAAAAGCGCTTGATTATTTAAAAGAAAATACGGCAGATATCGTATTTTGTGATTTCAGATTACCAGATACAGATGGTAAAGAAATGCTTCAAAAAATCAAGGAAATTAATGTCAGCACACAGGTTATCATTATAACCGGTTATTCTGATGTTAAAACAGCAGTGGATGTTATTAAAATGGGTGCATTTGATTATGTTACCAAACCATTGTTACCAGAAGAAATTTTGTTAATGATTGACAAAGTGCTCAATCATAAAACCGAGGCCCCGAAAGCTTCAGCTTCTTCTCAAGCCCCTTCTACAACAGCAAAAACCAATACACCGGCTCACAAAAAAACACTTAGCAACCCTAAAGGTTATGTAGTTGGGAAAAGTAAAGAAGCTGAAAAGCTTCAGACGCAAATTGAACTGGTTGCACCAACCAATTACTCTGTAGTAATTTATGGTGAAAGCGGAACAGGTAAAGAATCTGTTGCATATAGTATCCATGCAAACAGTCAACGCAAAGATCAGCCATTTGTGGCTGTTGATTGTGGTGCACTTTCAAAGGATCTTGCAGGAAGTGAATTGTTTGGGCATGAAAAAGGTGCTTTTACTGGCGCTTTGCAAGCAAAAGTAGGACAATTTGAATACGCCAATGGTGGTACCATCTTTTTAGATGAAATTACCAACCTGCCCTATGATATTCAGGTTTCATTATTACGTGTTATACAAGAGCGTAAAATAAGAAGAGTTGGTTCTCAAAAAGAAACAAATATTGATGTTCGCATTATTGTTGCTTCTAACGAAAAACTAAGTGAAGCCACTTCTAAAGGAAAATTCCGAGAGGATCTTTATCACCGCTTTAATGAGTTCTCTATTGATTTACCCTCCTTACGTGAACGCAATCAGGATATCATGATATTTGCAGATTTTTTCCTGCAAAATGCGGCTTCAGAATTAAATAAAACAATTGATGGCTTTGTTCCGGAAGTAGAAAAGGTATTTTTAGAATACAGCTGGCCAGGCAATTTGAGAGAAATGAATAATGTGATTAAAAGAGCTGCTTTATTAAGCAACAAAAATTTACTGACATTAGAAACACTTCCTCAGGAAATCGTTTTCCAATCAAAATTCAATTTGACGGAAGATAAATCTGAAAATAAAAATCAATTGGTTGCCAAAGGACTTCCTGAATTAAAATCGGCAGCGTTAAATGCGGAATATGAAAAAATATTGGAAGTATTGCGCAAAGTGAACTTCAATAAATCAAAGGCAGCGATTATGCTGGACATTGACCGTAAAACGCTTTATAACAAGATGAAAACATTTAATTTATTAATCAATAGTTAATCATTTTGTTTAACATATAGAAGAGGTTGATTTGCAAATGCATTTCAACCTTTTTTTATCGACAAAACGAAACATTTTATCGAAATTTAAAGTATTCCATCAAATTAGTATGTTATATTTGTTATCATATCAGATATGAAAGCGATCAACAACCCAACTCCCTATAAGGTTATTTTAACATATGGAATCCGATGCTGAAACTGGGAGTTATTATACCAACATTTAACCGCAAATCTTACCTTAAGATTATTTTAAAGCAATTATTATCACAGGAAAAGAATGCTTCTGTTGAATTAATACCTGTTGTTGTTGTCGATGGTTCAACAGATGGCACCTATGAAATGTTAGAAACCGAATTCCCATCGGTTCTGGTGGTGAAAGGCAGCGGTAAATGGTGGTGGACAAAAAGTGTAAATGAAGGGATTAAACATGTATTACAACTGCATAACCCATCTCATATACTGCTTTTGAATGATGACTCTCTGATTCACTCCGACTATATAAATTGCTTGTTAAATGCTGCAAGCACAGCCGAAGAGAATAGTATTATCGGAAGTATTTCAGTAACCGATACACTTCCATTCAGAGTAAGTTTTTCAGGTGTAAAAAAAATAAATTGGTACTTATTAAAAAAGATAAACTACTACAATAGTTTTGAATTGCTTGAAAACATGCCTGCCTCGGGCTTGTTTCCTACCTATGCGCTAAATGGTAGAGGAACCTTAATCAAATCATCCATCTTAAAGGATCTGAACCTATTAGACGAAATTACGTATCCACAGTATGGATCAGATGATGATCTGGCACTGAGGGCCTGGAAAAAAGGATATAAGGTATATGTAAGCTACTGCTGCCGTGTGTTTGATAGGACGACAGACACTTCAAAAGGTACTGCTTTTAGAAAAGATAGCGTTTTAACCTTCTTTAAAAGTTTCTTTCAATGGAACTCTGTGAATTACATCCCCAAAGAATTATCGTTTTCGTATCGGCATGGTATTAAATTACTGGTACCATTTTATTTTTTCAAGTTTATCCTTGGAACCAACTATGCCTATTTTATTAAGTATAGAAAATTTAAGCAGCAATAAACAGGACAACACACTCAAACTATTCCTCCTTATGAAGTACAGTATTATTACCCCTACAAAGAATGAAGCCTTATTCATAGAAGAAACTATTAAATCTGTCATTTCACAAGACATCCATCCCTGCGAATGGATCATTATGGATGACGAATCAACTGATAACACATTTGAGATTATCAACAAATACTTAAAAAACTATCCCTTTATAAAATATATAAAGCTTACTTCTTACAGAAAAGAATACAAAAACCGTGGCGGTAGAGTTGCTTCTATCATTAATTACGCAGATACTTTAAGAACACAACCTGTTGATGTTATCGCGAAGATTGACGCGGATGTTAGTTTTGATAATCGTTTTTTTGCAAATATGCTTTCTGAATTTGAAAAAGACCCGAAACTGGCTGTTGCATCTGGTCATATGGTGGAAAATGGAATTGCTGAGGAAATTGACGAACGGAACAGTGGCCGTGGTGCTACGTTAATGATTCGTTACGATGTGTATTTGCAAATTGGTAAGTTTGTGGAGTCTAAAACACGTGGAGAAGATGATATGGCTTATATTTCTGCACGTTCATTTGGCTGGAATACACAAACGTTTGATTACTATTTTAATCATTTAAAACCGATCGGTTCGAGACATTCTTCCTTCCGAAATTTTTATGAAACTGGTTATTACAAAGGATCTATTCCTTATTGGTTTCCATTTTTCCTAGGAACAGTAGCAAGAGATATTTTCAAAAAGCCGTATTTTATTGGTGGTTTTATAATTTTTTGTTCTTACTGTATTTCTAATTTTATTGCAAGATATCGCCCCTTCCCTTCTTTTTCAAGCAATTATTTACGCAAGGAACAAAAGAAAAAACTAAAGAAAATGCTGGGATTTGGTAGTTGAGCAATTAACATGATTCAATTGACTGCTGTTGAATCTTTTTTTGAGTTTGAAGAATTGCTCATCCTTCTATAAAACTAAATGATAAAAAAATCTATGTGTTTAAATAAAAAATATATAGGCACACCGGTTTTTAGTTTTACTACATCAATTTGGTTCGTTTGATTAAATAAGGCATTAGCACCTGATCAAAACCCAAATTGATATCCGCTTCAATAAATTCAATTTTATTTTGTCCGCACTTGAGCATTAATTCCTTTCTAAAAGCCACCATTTGTGACAAATAGCTTTCTCTTAATTCATTGGGATGTAGCTTTATCTCTTCGTTCGTTTCTAAATCAATAAATCGGTAGGGACGATTATCAAAATCAAAATCTAATTCTTTTTGTTTGTCTGTTACATGAAAAACAATTACTTCATGCTTATTATGCTTTAAATGCTGAAGTGCAGAAAATAATTCATCCGAATTGGCACCGGAGTCCATCATATCACTAAAAATAATGACGAGTGAACGCTTATGAACAGCTTCGGAGATTTCATGCAACGCTTTAATAACAGCACTTTTTTTCTTGATCTGTAAATCATGAGGCTGTATACGCTTTTCCAATTCCTGATACAGCATTTTTTGATGAAGTGAATTAGATTTTGCTCCAGTATGCAACTCAACCACATCAGAGAAAATACTTAATCCAACAGCATCACGCTGACGTTTTAACAACTCGATCAAGGCAGCTGCACAATAGGCGGAAAAGGTGATTTTATTGACTTTTTTTTCTTTACCGGAAAAAGAAAAGGCCTTGTTTTCAACAAATGGATAATACATTGAGGAGGATGCATCAATCACTAACTGGCACCTTAAGTTTGTTTCTTCTTCGTATCGTTTAATAAATAACTTATCCGTTCTTCCATATAACTTCCAATCAATATGCTTGGTGGATTCACCTTTATTGTATAGGCGATGTTCTGCAAACTCAACACTAAAACCATGAAAAGGGCTTTTATGGAGCCCGGTTATAAACCCTTCCACCACTTGTTTGGCGATTAGCTCCAAGTGTGTGAATGGTTGTAACGGTTGTTGATTTATTGTTTCCATCAAGGTATAAGAATACAAAAATACAACAGGGAAACAATTTCTGAAATATTCAGTCTGTTTCCCTGATGTTTTTTGAATGATAAAATTAGAACAATGCTTTTAATTTTGCATCCAATACTGATTTTTGAACAGCACCAACTTGTTTATCTACAACTTGTCCGCCTTTAAAGAATAATATCGTAGGGATGTTTCTGATCCCAAATTTAGCTGATATCGCTGAATTGCTATCTACATCTACTTTTCCAACAACTGCTTTACCATCATAATCTTTTGATAATTCCTCAACTACAGGTCCTACCATACGGCATGGCCCACACCATTCAGCCCAAAAGTCAAGTAATACCGGTTTGTCTGATTTTTCTACTAATTCCTCAAAATTAGCGTCTGTAATTTCTAATGCCATATTCTTACAATTTTAATTTATAAATGAATTTTAAATCAATTTTCCCTTAAGCATATAAAGGTATAATTGTTTTATGGGATAGTCAAATGATTTGCCAAATTGTCTAAGGTGACAGCTTGACATTCGGGGATTTTTTTTGTAACTTCGTGCTATAAAAAAAAATATTCATTCGCGTATTCCGTTAATGCAATCGCCTCTTTTAAAGTAGTCTTAACGTTACTTTTATTTTGGCTTGATATTTTTGGCAAATTTAAATAACGGATATTAAAATTGTAATCAAATATGCATTTCTTTGATTTAGGAAATACCAATAAATATAAGTTTAAGCTTTTTTGTCTTTTTTGTGTAATATTAAGTGCTTTGGGCTTAAAAGCACAATTTAGCTGTAAAGTAGATGGTATTGTAAAACAAAACGGCAAAAATTTAAGTGGTGCCACAGCTACCCTTACTGATAATTCGGGTGGTACAAAAGAAGTGGTAACCAGCGTAACCGGTGGTTTTTCTTTTTCTCTTGACCCCAACGAAGAATACAAACTACTTGTTACCAAACCAGGTTACATAAAGGCAGAACTTGTGTTTTCAACCATGGGTTTTACTGACGAAGAGGCACAAACCTTTAAAAACATTGTAAAACCAGAGGTTGTTCTTTTTGAACTTCCGCAAGATGAACAAATACTTGCAAAAGTCAATGACGTACTTTCCACTCCCCTTAAAAGTTATTATTATAGTGCAGAAAAGAAGAGTTTAATCACGGATGATATGCTGGATCAGGCTATGCAAAAGGAGTTTGCAAAGATCAAAAAAATAGCTGATGAAAGCCCTAAAGCTCCTGTGAAAGATGAATCTTTAGTGAATTATCAAAATGCTATTAGCAAAGCAGATAAAGCCTTTACCGATAAAGATTATCCTGGTGCAAAAAAATCATATGAAGAGGCACTTTCCTACAAACCTTCCGAATCATACCCAAAAAACAAACTTAACGAAATTAGTAAAGTAATTGCCGGTCAGGAAAAGGCTTTGGCTGATGCTGCAAAAGAGAAAGAGCGACTTGAAAAAGAGGCATTAGCGAAGGCAGAAACGGAAAAGAAACTGGCTGAACAAAAAGCATTAGCAGATGCGAAAGA
>DAORKB010000027.1:0-15991 GCA_035439365.1 Bacteroidia bacterium | reverse complement strand
GAAGCGGAAAAGAAACTGGCTGAACAAAAAGCATTAGCAGATGCAAAAGAGAAAGAGCGACTTGAAAAAGAGGCATTAGCGAAGGTAGAAGCGGAAAAGAAACTGGCTGAACAAAAAGCATTAGCAGATGCCAAAGAGAAAGAGCGACTTGAAAAAGAGGCATTAGTGAAGGCAGAAACGGAAAAGAAACTGGCTGAACAAAAAGCATTAGCAGATGCCAAAGAGAAAGAGCGACTTGAAAAAGAGGCATTAGTGAAGGCAGAAACGGAAAAGAAACTGGCTGAACAAAAAGCATTAGCAGATGCGAAAGAAAAAGAACGACTTGAGAAAGAAGCATTAGCAAAAGCAGAAGAAGAGAAAAAAAATGCTGAAGCAAAAGAAAAACAACGTATAGAGCAGGAAGCAATTGCAAAAGCTGCTGAAGAAAAACGATTGGCAGAAGAGAAAAGATTAGCTGAAGAAAAAGCAATTGCAAATGCGAAAGAAAAAGAAAGACTTGAGAAAGAAGCATTAGCAAAAGCAGAAGAAGAGAAAAAAATTGCTGAAGCTAAGGAAAAACAACGTTTAGAGCAGGAAGCCATTGCAAAAGCTGCTGAAGAAAAACGATTGGCAGAAGAGAAAAGATTAGCTGAAGAAAAAGCAATTGCAAATGCGAAAGAAAAAGAAAGACTTGAGAAAGAAGCATTAGCAAAAGCAGAAGAAGAGAAAAAAATTGCTGAAGCTAAGGAAAAACAACGTTTAGAGCAGGAAGCCATTGCAAAAGCTGCTGAAGAAAAACGATTGGCACAAGAGAAGGAAATTGCGGAAGCAAAGGAAAAAGAACGATTAGCGCAAGAAGCGCTTGCAAAAGCTGAGGAAGAAAGACGATTGGCAAATGAAAAAGCAATTGCTGAAGCAAAGGAAAAGGAACGATTAGCACAAGAAAAAGCAATTGCCGAAGCTGCTGAAAAGAAACGACTGGAGGAAGAAGCGGCGGCAAAGTTAGTAGAGGATACTTATAATAAGGCTATTGCAACCGGTGACTCAGCTTTTCAAGTGAAAGATCTCCAACTCGCAAAGACTGCTTATTTAAAAGCACTTGAAATAAAATCAGCGGAAACACATCCGAAAGACCGGATTTCTGAAATTGAAACCTTACTCGCTACTGTTTATAAAAATGATTTGGCTAAACAATATCCTCAAGGGGTAACGGAAGAAATTGTTAAAGAAAACAACAACAAGGTAACCAAACGCATTGTTGTTGAAGGTAATAAAGGGTTCTTATTTATTAGAAGAGAAACCGGATTTGGGACGTTTTACTTCAAAGACGGTATCTCTATTTCCGAACAAGAATTTAACAGAGCGACACAGCCACACTAATTCTTATTAATTCAGCTTGAAATCAAGCTTGTGTGTTTCTAATAATTTAAGCAATTCATTGTTTGGATTTACTTTAATTTTCTTTGCAGGTAATAATACGGCAATATTTTCTTCCGAATCATATACTTTAAATTGCAACGCACAATTTCGAGGTTGTACTTCCGCATTTTGATTAATGATTTCATTCACTTTGGTAATAAAATCTTCGGTCAGTTCCTTTATGGAAATATTTACCGTAATACTTCTTGCTAACTTATCTCTTAATTCAGATAGCAATTGTAAGTTGGTAACCTTAAATTCAAAGTTGCCCGAATTTCTAAAACGTTCCGAAATTTTACCTCTCACAAACAAAAACAATCCATCGACCATGTATTGCTTAAATTTCACGTAATCTTCTCCAAAAAATGCCAGGTCCGTTGATTCGTTATAATCTTCAATTGTAATTTTGCCCCAGGGGTTACCTGTCTTCGTTATTCCATTATGAACATTTGTAATAATTCCTCCGAATACAAGTTCCTTGTTTTTGTTTTCCTCAATTTTTTTAATATCACTCAATGTGTGTAAGCAAAAGTTCTCAATCTCCAATTTATAAGTATCCAGTGGATGACCGGAAATAAAGAAGCCTACAACATCCTTTTCATTTTTCAATTGTTCTAGATTGCTCCATGCCTCACATGTTGGAATTTTAGGTTCGGGCATATCCACGGCAGAGTCATCGCCGAATAAAGAAGCCTGTGATGAATTTGCACCTTCCTGATGTGAGATCCCATATCGAACGATTCGTTCCAGGAAATTACCATTGTCATTGCCTTCTGAAAAGAAATAAGTTGCCCTATGAATTCCAAAAGAATCCAACCCTCCTGCATGTGCTAAACTCTCCAGCGTTTTTTTACTTGCTGAACGTAAGTTTACCCTTCTCACAAAATCGAATACATTTTTGTAAATTCCATTCGCTGTTCGTTCTTCCACGATTGCAAGTACGGCCCCTTCTCCCACTCCTTTCACAGCACCCATTCCAAAACGAATTTGTCCTGATTTATTAACCGAAAATTGATAGGCACTTTCATTGACATCCGGCCCCAAAACAGGCACGCCCATTCGTTTGCACTCATCCATAAAGAATGTGATTTTATCAATGTTGCTTAAGTTGTGCGTTAGCACAGATGCCATGTACTCCCCCGGATAGTGTGCCTTTAAATAAGCTGTTTGAAAAGCAACAAAGGCATAACAAGTAGAGTGGGATTTATTGAATGCATATTGGGCGAACTTCTCCCAATCGGTCCAGATTTTCTCCAGCTTGTCTGCTTTTAATCCTTTTGAAGTTGCACCATCCATGAATTTACTTTTCATTTTATCCAGTGTGGCCCTATCTTTCTTCCCCATCGCTTTACGCAATACATCGGCATCACCTTTTGAGAATCCGGCTAACTTTTGTGACAACAACATTACCTGCTCCTGATATACGGTAATACCATATGTATCAGCTAGATATTCTTCCATTTCAGGTAAATCATAAGAAATTACTTCTTTTCCATGTTTACGCGCAATAAAGTTGGGGATGTATTCAATTGGTCCCGGACGGTACAATGCGTTCATGGCAATGAGATCCGCAAATTTATCGGGCTTTAAATTGATCAAATGTTTTTGCATTCCAGCACTTTCAAACTGGAACGTTCCGTTGGTATCTCCACGTTGGTATAATTCAAATGTTTTGGCATCATCTAATGGTACGTCATCAATCACAATATCGATCCCATGATTTTCTTTGATCAACCTTAAAGCATCCCGGATAATGGTTAATGTCTTCAGACCCAAAAAGTCCATTTTAATTACCCCTGCATCTTCAATTACTTTTCCATCATATTGGGTAATGAGTAAGTCCGAATCTTTTGATGCTGAAACAGGAACAATCTCCGTTAAATCTTTTGGCGCAATGATGATTGCAGAAGCATGAATACCAGAACCACGGACTGAGCCCTCAAGCACAAGTGCTTCTTTTAAAACTTTGGCTTGCAAATCGTTACCATCCATTATTAAACGTAACCGTTTAACATCTTCCAACTCTTCTTTTGTCAACCCTTCTTTTTCTTCCAGGCTCTTTTCGCCGGTTAAATTGGCTTTTAGAATGCGTTTTAATTCAATTCCAGGGCGCTCCGGAACCATCTTCGCAAGCATATTTGACTCCTGCAGTGGAAGATCCAGCACCCTCGCCACATCCTTGATGCTCATTTTAGCGGCCATGGTACCATAGGTCACAATTTGAGCAACCTGGTTCTTGCCATACTTCTCAACTACGTAATCAATTACCTTCTGACGTCCCTCATCATCAAAATCCGTATCAATATCGGGCATTGTTTTACGATCGGGGTTTAAGAAACGCTCAAAAAGCAGGTTGTACTTAATTGGGTCAATGTTGGTAATTCCGATGCAATAAGCAACAGCTGATCCTGCTGCCGAACCACGCCCAGGACCTATAAAAACGCCAATATCCCGACCGGCTTTTATAAAATCGGCAACAATGAGGAAGTAACCTGCAAACCCCATAATTCGAATGGTGTTCAACTCAAAATTCAGGCGTTCTTCTGCTTCAGGACTAATTTCACCATAGCGTTCCTTAGCACCGGTAAATGTTAAATGATGCAGGTAATCATCCTGCGTTAAAAAGTTGGAAGGAATTGTGAAATTTGGTAACATAATGTCCTGCTTCAACTTAAGCGGGGTTATCTTATCTACAATTTCATTTGTATTATCGATTGCTTGCGGAAGATCATGAAAGAGCTGTGACATTTCCGCTGTGGTTTTAAAATAAAATTGATCGTTATAAAATGCAAAGCGTTTTCCTTTGGAAGAATTGGAATCATCATCTCCAAAATCCTTCATAACGGGTGTACTTTGCTTTTCTCCGGTGTTAATGCAAAGCAAGATGTCATGTGCATTAGAATCCTCTCTATCAACATAATGCGAATCATTCGAAGCAATGATTTTGACATTATACTTTTGTGCAAATTTTAACAAAACCTCATTCACTTTGTTTTGTTCGGGGATATCATGACGCTGTAATTCAACATAATAATCTTCTCCAAATACATCCAGCCACCATTTAAATTCCTTTTCACCGGCATCTTCTCCATCTTTTAAAATCGTACGAGGCACAGAGGCTCCAAGACAACAAGTGGTTGCAATAAGTCCTGTATGATATTGAAGTACAAGCTCTTTGTCGATGCGTGGATATTTACCATACAAGCCTTCCATGTATCCATACGAGCAAAGTTTTACGAGATTTTTATATCCTTCGGCATTCTTTGCTAAGAATAGTTGATGATATCGAACATCTTTATCTTCTTTTGTGAATTGTCGCTTATGGCGATTTTCAACCAGGTAAAACTCACAACCAACAATCGGCTTTATTTTATTTGGATTTTCGGGGGTGTTATGTTTCCCGGCCTCTGCAACAAATTTGAAAACCCCAAACATGTTCCCATGATCTGTAATTGCAAGACCACGCATGTTATCATTAACAGCCTTTTTGTAAAGTGATGAAATATCAGCCGCTCCATCTAATAATGAAAATTGCGTATGTACATGTAAATGGGAAAAATTCATAAATTCTTTTGAATCAGATTAGTAGCTCTCAATCGGGTTATTCACGCCTGCTTTTGTGAGGTTTGTAAATTTAAAAATTTTCTTAGGAATTTAAGAAACGATTTGTCAACAATCAGACATTAAAAAAATTTAGTCATGAGCCCAACGGGTTCAAACATTTATAGAAAACAAAATGACATGAATTTCTCCCGCCCAGCGGGGTCGTGTTTGTTGTGGATATTGGGTCCTTGCTATAAATGTTCGACCCTTCCAGGGTTGGGAACAAAAAAGCCCGCTTTTTCAAACGGGCTTCCATCATTAATTTGCAATTAATATGGGGTTGTAAAACTTGTGGTGTCTTTACGTTCCATTGGTCGGTAACTTAAAACCGGGATATCACTTTCATTGATAATACGTTGTGCTACTGTTCCAATAAAAAACTCTTTCACATTTAACTCTGCCTTACTCATGATTAAAATTAAATCCGCATCAACTTCATGTGCGTAGCTTAGAATCATTTCAGCAGCATCTTTCCCACGCAATGTTTTAACAGTACAACGGATTCCTTCTGCTTTGATGAATTTCCAAACCTGATTGGAATAAGAAATTAATTTATTTTCAGATTCTTCATCTGTTTGTGTCAAAATAGAAATGATGCGAATATCAGCATCAAATTGTTTGGCCAGCTGAATTGCTTTTCCTACTTTTTCACGTGTTTCTTTCGTAAGATCAAGGGGTAATAAGATTGTTTTAATACCATCACGATGAACTTTTCCGCGAATAGTAATTACAGGATGTTTGGATTCACGCACCATTTTAAATGCATTTTTCCCAATGATTTTATTTAATGTAATTTTTGAAGTTAATCCTACCATTACTAAAGGGTTCAGTACATCTGCCACTTTATTAATTTCCTCATAAACATTTCCTTTACGAACCATTGTCTCTACCACACAGCCCGTTTTTTCTGCAGCTTCTTTTGCTAGTTCCGCTAGTCTTTTTTGAGCCGAACCGGAATGGTTCTCTCCTTCTTCTTCTACAGATAGCAATACGATTTTAGATTTTGTCAATCGAGCTAAATTGTAAGATTGGTTCAACGCAATAATAGTTTGTTCAGTAGAATCAATAGGTACCAGAATAGAATTAGTCGAGTTTAACATGTTATATATTTTTTTAAATTTTTTCACAAAAGTAAGCCAAAAAAGTTCAAAAAAAGCAAACTGAACGTTAAGAGAATATTACTCACCTGCGTTTTTGCCATCTTCGTAGAAATTTGGGGGCGGGGATGTCCAACAGCTTTAGAGAGCACAAATTTATAACAAAAAATTCAATTAATTGCAAGTGTTTCATAAATATTTATTACTTTCGCAGCCTGCTTTTCTGATTTGAAGAGTAGATTATTCATTAAACACTAAAAAAAAATTAAAAATGTCAGTAAAAATCAGATTACAAAGACATGGTAAGAAAGCTAGTGCTTTTTTCCATATTGTAATTGCGGATGGTCGTGCACCTCGAGACGGAAAGTTCATTGAGAAAATTGGTACGTACAACCCAACTACAAATCCAGCTACAATTGAACTTGACGGCGATAAAGCGCTGACTTGGTTAAAAAACGGAGCTCAACCAACGGATACTTGCCGTGCAATCCTTTCACACAAAGGAGTAATGTACAAAAACCATTTATTAGGTGGTATTGCAAAAGGTGCGTTAACGCAAGAACAAGCGGATGCAAAATATGCAAAATGGTCTTCTGAAAAAGAAGCGAAGATTGCTTCTAAAGTTTCTAAATTAGCTGCTAACCAACAAGATGCTTATAAAAAACGTCTTGCTGCTGAAGCTGCAGTAAAAGAAGCAAAATTAGCGAAAATTGCTGCTAAGAATACTCCAGCTCCTGAGGCACCAGCTGCAGAAGCTGCTGCACCTGAAGCTGAAACGCCACAAGCGGAAGCATAATAAAAAACTTATTATACAGGAAAAGGCAGCTGAACAAAAATCAGCTGCCTTTTTTGCTAAACCTTACAGTCATGGACAAAAACATTTACCCCATCGGAAAATTTGAATATGCGCCCAGCTATTCAGAAGCTGAAACACAGCGTCACATACAAGAACTGGAATTGTTTCCGAAACAATTTAAGGCCATTGCTGCTGAGCTTACTCCTGAGCAATTAAGTAAAAGTTACCGTCCAGGAGGTTGGAATGCAAGGCAAATTGTACATCATGTTGCCGATAGTCATTTAAATGCTTATACACGCATTAAATTAGCGCTTACAGAGGATAAACCTACGATAAAACCTTACGATCAGGATCAATGGGCCAATTTGGAAGATAGTTTAAAATTACCGCTTGATTATTCTTTACAATTACTTGAAATGATTCATTACCGAATGGTTTATGTGCTTAAATCTGTAGATAAGGCAATGCTTCAACGTACCTATATTCATCCGGAACACAATCGCGAATTCCGATTGGATCAATTACTTGCCCAATATGCCTGGCACGGAAAACATCATGCAGGGCACCTTACAGTCATTATCAACTCTTAGCCCGCAACGACGAAAATTATGACCACTGCAGAATGCTTTAATCTGGGATACATTTCCAAAAGATCCGGTAATCATGGGGAGTTAACATTTGTTTTGGATGTCGACGACCCTACCCGATACACCAAGTTGGAATCTGTCTTTATTGATATCAACAAATCACTGGTGCCATTTTTTATTAAACGCATTCAGGTCAAAGGGAACAATGCTACTGTACAACTGGAAGGTATTGATTCTATTGACAAAGCAGAACAATTATTAAAACATGGTTTGTACCTGCCGCTTACATCTTTACCAAAACTAAGCGGTAAAAAATTCTATTTTCATGAAATGCCAGGATATACCGTCCATGATAAAAATCACGGCGATATTGGTACTGTACAGGAAGTCATGGATTTTCCGCAACAGGCTATTTTCAAAATAAAAAAGGATGCGTTTGAAATCCTTGTTCCTGCCCGGGATGAATTTATAATACGTATTGACAGAGATAAAAAACACCTGGAAATTGAGGCTCCGGAAGGTTTAATTGATATTTATACGTCGACGAAGCCGGATGATGAAGCAGAAAAAGAGTCGAATAATTGATAATTTGTTTATTATTCGGAAAATTATTCTAATTTTATCTTACAAAGGTAAAGTTCGGTAAGATTTTTTTGTTTCAGTAATGGACATGTATGCCCAATCCTTTTTTTGTTTTTAAACAGTTTACGATTAATCAGGATAAGTGTGCTATGAAAGTAGGCACGGATGCTGTACTTCTTGGCTCCTGGGTGAATCCATCCAATGCTAAAACAATTTTAGATATTGGAACCGGTACAGGAATCATCGCACTTATGCTTGCGCAACGATCAGGGGCAAGAATTGACGCAATTGACATCGATCACAATTCTTTTATTCAAGCAACTGAAAATATTGATGCCTGTAAATGGAAAAACAGAATCAATGTGTATCACACCTCTTTACAGGCGTTTGTAAAAGACACTTCTCACAAATACGATCTTATTGTTAGCAATCCCCCCTATTTTATTGACTCGTCAAAGGCATCTGAAGAGTCGCGAACAAATGCAAGACATACCGACCATCTGCCATTTGATGATTTGCTAAAAGGGGTGCTTCATCTCTTAAATCCAACGGGAAAATTTTATATTATTTTACCAATTAAAGAAGGAGAGTATTTCCGTGAAATGGCGGAGAGTAATAAGCTCTATCTCACAAAATTAACGCGGGTATTTACACGGGCAGATAAACCAGAGAAGCGTTTGTTGATGCGTTTTGAGTTTATAAACAGAAATTTTTCGGAAGATTCAATTGTTATTGAGCAAGATGAAAGGCACTCCTATACAGCTGCTTATCGTGAATTGCTAAAAGATTATTACATGGCATTTTAACAAATAGTATTTCTATAGTATTAGATTAACGTTCGTGGCTCTTAATTTTAGCTTTCCTTTTCGTTGAATTTTACTCCAAAATCTTCCAACTCTTTTAGAACAGGTCCGTATATTTCTTTAATGGTGGGTATTACAACTCCTCTTGCATTTATTTTATTTTGCAAAATCAATTTTGACGCAATGGCTAAAGGAACACCTACTGTTTTGGCCATGGCTGTATGAAGGGTATCATCGCCAATAACAACTAATGATGAGGTGATGTGTTTTGTTTCTGCTTTTGCATTTTTATAGCTGATCAAATGTTGCATGACAATCATGTCTTTATCCAGCTCTTCCAATTTCCATTTCTCTTCTAACAAATCTTGCAATAACTGAGCGGGACTGGCATTTGCTAATCTTATTTTACGATCACCGGTTATTCCGAGCCACTCTATTTTGCTCCAGATCTCTTCGGTTATATCGCTTCCCATGAATGCAAAAAGTTTTTCCTTAAGTGATTGATTTCCTTTTGGCAAATATGCTTGCAACAGTTCTGCATATGTTAATTTATCAGACGCTTCAATTTTATAAGTATCATCCGTAAGTCCCAACTTAACAAATACATTCCAGGCTTTGCAAAATCCTGGCATACGTAAGGTTCCACGCAACATGGTTGGTATTGCATCCAGGTGATAAATTTTTCTGTATGACAATGAATCGCGGTTGGCGTATCCTTCAAACTTTCCATGTCCCTCTACCTCTATCATCTCAATTTGTGTAAACAAACGATTGTATGGAATATACTTATACGCTCCTTGATCAATAAATTGTGCGGTTCCTTGTCCCGCCAACACTACATTACGGGGGTTCCAGGAGAATTTGTATCCCCAGGGATTATTATTGTATTGAGGAGCAACCAGGCCACCGCAATAAGATTTAAAAGAAGTTAATGTGCCGCCTGCCTCTTGAATTTCATCAATTATTTTCATTGCTGAAGCATGATCAATACCAGGGTCCAGTCCGATCTCATTTAATAATATCACGCCATTGGCTACCGCCTGCTCATGCAATCCTCCCATTTCCTTTGAAACGTAGGATGCAGTTGTCATATGCTTTTTATAACGTACACAATCTTCCGCAACACTCATGTGTAAAAATGCTGGTAACATGGAAATTACCAAATCAGCAGCTTGAATTTCTTGTTTCCGTTGCTGTTCATTGTTTATATCAAAAGCAATCGCTGTAGCATTTTTATGATTCGCTGTTTTTTGTTGTGCTAAATCCAATGAAATATCCCCTACTTTTACTTTCCAATTTTCTTGTTCTGAATTATTTAGCAAGTACTCTATCAATGAAGTAGATGAGCGTCCAGCACCTATAACTAGTATTTGTTTCATTCTGAAATTTATTAAGTGTCCGAAATTAAAACTATTTCTTGTATAAAGCTTTAAAAAAATCAAATGCATATTTAACTTTGATGCTCACTTTTTTATCTCATGAACAACATCACGATCCGAAAAATTACCAAAGGCGACAATCCGGAAATTGAAAGAATAATCAAACAGGTGTTAACCGAACACGGAGTAAACAAACCCGGTACAGCTTATTATGATAGCAGTTTACAACACATGTTTGAATTTTACTCAGCTTCAAAAAGTGTTTATTTTATTGCAGAAGAGAATAGTCGAATTGTTGGAGGTGGTGGTATTTTTCCTACCGATGACCTTCCTGACGATACTTGTGAGCTTGTTAAAATGTATTTGTTACCAGAGATGAGAGGTAAAGGGATTGGTAAACTTTTGATTGATGCCTCTTTAGAATTTGCGAAACAAGCAGGTTATAAAAGAGTATATCTGGAAACGATGAAAGAGCTGGCGAAAGCAGTTACTATTTATGAAAAGATGGGATTTACAATGCTGTCGGGACCACTTGGAAACACCGGACATTTTGCTTGTACCTTGCGAATGATAAAACAACTCAACTGATATTGATATCGTTATTTCTTTAAACATGTTCTTATGCAAAAAAAACTTTTAATCATTAGTGGGATTTTCGGGGCACTGGCTGTTTCGTTGGGTGCTATGGGGGCACACGGCTTAAAATCAAAATTAGAGACGGGATTAATTACAGAAACCAATCTTCAAACCTTTGATACTGCGGCAAAGTATCAAATGTATCACAGTATTGCACTACTGGCATTGGTGTTTTTATTTGAAAAGTTCTCCAAGAAATTGATCACAGCTGCAGCCTATTGTTTTATAATCGGTATTGTGCTTTTCTCTGGATCGCTTTATATTTTGGCTACTTCCAAGCTATTGGGTTTGGGTGAAGTAAGTTGGTTTGGTCCGGTTACGCCCATTGGCGGACTTTTCTTCATCATGGGTTGGGTTTTAGTTATTATTGCAGGAGTGAAAAAACAACCCTAAAAGCTATGTATCTATGTGCCTATGTGGTAAAAAAAATTAAACCACATAGGCACATAGGTACATAGTTGTTGCAGTGAATAATCACATTTATTTAATTTTAATTTTTTTCTTTTATGATCGACTATAATCACTACAAAGAATTATTGCAAAAAATAGCGGATGTCAACAATGCTGCAGGTGTTTTAAATTGGGATCAGGAAACCTATATGCCAGGAAATGGTGCGGAAATGAGGGCACAACAACTGTCAACCTTATCTGGCATTTCACACGAGCTATCAACATCTGAGGAGTTGGGAGTACTTTTAAATAAACTGAGCTTTGATTCATCACTGAATGAAAAGCAAAAACGAAACGTTAAACGGTCACTCAAAAATTATAACGAAAACAAAAAATATACAACCGCTTTTGTAAAAGAATTGAGCCGTACCATTTCAGAAACATTTCAAGCCTGGCAAAAAGCGAAAGAGGTAGCTGACTTTAAATTGTATGCACCTTATTTGGAAAAACTGGTTCGTTTAAAACGGGAGGAGTGTAAATTATTAGGCTATACAGATCATCCGTATGATGCTTTATTGGATCAATACGAACCCGGTGCAAAAACTGCAGATTTAGAAATTTTATTTTCAGCGGTACGTGCACAGTTGGTTGATTTTATCAAACAGATTGCTGCTAAACCACAAAATTCAGATGGTTTTATGTTTAAGCATTTCGAAAAACAGAAGCAATGGGAAATTGGGATGGACCTACTGAAACAAATGGGTTTCGATTTTAATTCAGGTCGTCAGGATCTGTCAACGCATCCGTTTACAACCTGTTTTAGTTCTAAGGATGTACGGGTAACTACACGCATTGCAGAAAATGATTTTCATGAAATGATCTGGAGTTGTATTCATGAAGGTGGGCATGCACTGTATGAACAGGGATTACCCATATCTGAATATGGACTCCCTTCAGGTGAGTATATTTCATTGGGTATCCATGAGTCACAATCCCGTTTGTGGGAAAATAACGTGGGTAGAAGTCTGAATTACTGGAAGTTCAATTACCCAAAACTTCAAAAAATGTTTCCTGATCAACTAAAAGATGTTTCTGTAACTGATTTTTACAAAGCAATGAACATTGTTAAACCGTCGTTGATCAGAACCTCTGCAGACGAGCTTACTTATCATACGCATGTTATGATACGGTTTGAAATTGAGAAGGCGCTCATCGAAGGGAGTTTGGAAGTAGCTGCCCTACCATCAGAATGGAACAAGAAATACAAAGCTTACTTGGGAGTTGATGTTCCGGATGATTCAAAAGGTGTGCTTCAGGATATACATTGGAGCCATGGAAGTTTTGGTTATTTTCCAACCTACTCATTAGGCAGTTTTTATGCAGCTCAATTTTACCATTGTGCAAAAAAAGAAATTCCACAATTGGAAAAAGAAATCGAAAATGGAAATTTAAAGCCCTTGCTGGAGTGGTTACGACAAAAAATTCATCAGTATGGTAAATTTTATACAGCAGAAGAGCTGTGTATCTTTATTAGTGGAGAAAAGCTTAATTTTTCTTTTTTTATGAATTATGCAAAAGAAAAGTATAGTGAATTATATAATTTGTAAATTAGCATCAAATTCATTTCATATGTTACTAATGATTTAATGATTGTAAGATAATATCAGCTTTAATTAATTTAGTATCATTCACACATCCCCAAACACAAGCACACGAGCTTAACAAAAATCACGCTTAACACGCTTAAATTCAGTTCTTTAAATTAAATTACTCTAGACCAAAGGCTTAAAAATGGCAAATTGTTGTTTCCCATTTTTATGGCTGAATAGCCTATTTATATTACCTTTGTAGCCTTTAAAACATACATTACATAAACATTTAGCTAAAAACTATAAACCAAAAACAAAAAAAATGAACGAATTTGGAATCAAAGCCAAGAATGCAAGCATTGCAAGTTTAGGACTGGGAAATGTATCAGCCGCGTACTGGAATTTAAATGTAGCAGAACTAGTAGAAGAGACCATTATCAGAGGGGAAGGAATGTTGACAGATACTGGCGCTTTAGCCGTAGATACTGGTGAATTTACTGGTCGATCACCAAAAGACAAATTCATTGTCGTGGATGAAAAAACCAAAGATTCCATTTGGTGGGGAGATGTTAACTTTAAATTTGATTCGGATAAATTTGATACACTTTATAACCGTGTAACAGCATATCTTGCAGGAAAAGAAATCTATGTTCGTGACTCTTATGCCTGTGCAGATCCAAAGTTTCGCCTGAATATTCGTGTTGTGACGGAGTATCCATGGTCGAATTTGTTTGCACACCACCTGTTTTTACGTCCAACACATGAGGAAATCCTGAATTTTAATCCTGAATGGACCATTGTCTGTGCTCCTGGCTTTAAAGCTACACCAGAGATTGATGGAACACGTCAACATAACTTTACCATTCTTAACATGACCCGCAAGATCATTTTAATTGGTGGTTCAGGTTATACAGGTGAGATTAAGAAAGGTATTTTTTCTTTATTAAATTATTTATTACCACACGAAAAAGGTGTATTGTCTATGCATTGCTCTGCCAATGTTGGAAAAGATGGTGACACGGCCATATTTTTCGGATTATCCGGAACTGGGAAAACCACCCTTTCTGCTGATCCAAACCGTGGATTAATTGGTGATGATGAGCATGGATGGAGCGATAACGGAATATTCAATTTTGAAGGTGGATGCTATGCAAAATGTGTGGATCTTACCAAAGAAAAAGAACCTCAAATATTCAACGCCGTTAAGTTTGGTGCTTTATTGGAAAACATTGAATTGTATGAAAATACAAGCACTGTTGACTTTGCCAATATTTCGAAAACAGAGAATACGCGTGTTAGTTACCCTGTTCCATTTATAGAAAATTCAGTTGAACCATCTGTAGGAAAAACGCCTAAAAACATTTTCTTCCTTACGTGTGATGCTTATGGTGTACTTCCTCCTATTTCGAAGTTAACACCTGGACAAGCCATGTATCACTTCATTTCAGGTTACACGGCAAAAGTTGCAGGTACTGAAGTAGGTGTTACAGAGCCAACACTTACCTTCTCTGCTTGTTTTGGGAAAGTATTTTTACCATTGCATCCAACAAAATATGCTGAGTTACTGGGGCAAAAATTAAAAGATAACAACGTAAATGTTTGGTTAGTGAACACAGGATGGTCCGGTGGATCGTATGGTGTTGGTAGCCGCATGAAATTGTCATATACACGTGCCATGATTACTGCGGCACTTACTGGTCAATTAGAAAAAGGAAAATTTGAAACATTGCCTTTATTTAATTTAAGTGTACCTACGGCATGTCCGGATGTACCAGCAGAAATTTTGAATCCACGTAACACCTGGAAAGATAAAGAAGCGTATGATGCAACTGCAAACAAACTGGCAGATTCATTCATCAAAAATTTTGAACAATATGCTTCTGCTGCTAATAAAGAAACATTGGCTGCTGCACCAAAAGCAACGGTTAATGCGTAACTGGAATTTTTAAAGCCAAGTTCAAACGTCAATTAAATTATTTATAAGAAGTCCTGCAGTAACCTGCGGGACTTTTTATTTGGTTATCACACGAAGCGCGTATGCTGATAAGTGGTTAGCTGTGTTTAGGCTGTCAGGTCGAGTGGAGTTGAGAACTGACAGCCTACACACACTTTATCACAATTGTTCTTTAATCTCTTATATTTGCTAACGATTCTATTAAGTAATTTCACCTATGCACTTATTCTACACCCCAGATATTTCTTTACCAGAATACACATTAAACGAAGAAGAGAGCAAACACTGTATACGTGTACTGCGCCTTGGTATTGGGGATAAGATAGTACTGCTAGATGGAAAAGGTGGTTGGTATGAAGGAGAAATCATTTCGGATCATCCAAAACGATGCGGGATAAAAATACTGAATGAACAAAAGGAAGTTGGTAAACATGCGTATCAATTGCAATTGGCTATTGCTCCTACAAAAAACATGGATCGGCTGGAATGGTTTGGTGAAAAGGCCACTGAAATAGGGATTGATGGGATTGCGCTACTCCACTGCCAAAACAGCGAGCGAGATGTTGTTAAAACGGAACGTCTTGAAAAGGTGCTTATTTCAGCTATGAAACAAAGCATGAATGCGTATTTACCTCAGCTGAGTGATATGACGGATTTCAAAAAGTACATTGCCGGTTCAAAAACATTTGCAGGACAAAAGTTTATTGCGCATTGTTATGATGCTGTAACAAATACCAACAAGCCGCACTTAAAACATGTTTATTCGCCGAAGGCGAATGTATTAATATTAATAGGGCCTGAAGGAGACTTTTCAATTGATGAGGTGAAGTACGCTTTAGAAAATGGTTTTCAGGAAATTTCTTTAGGTACTTCTCGTCTAAGAACCGAAACGGCCGCATTAGCGGCCTGTTTAACGGTTCATATTCTGAATAGTTGATCCGAATTAAATCGGAACATGTTATTAAAATTTCATATTTAGAGATAAATTGAATAATGTTCCTAACTGGCTAAAGTGAGAGCCATCATAGGTTGTTTGTGCGTAACGCTGATTAAACGTTATAATATTGGATTGTCTTTCTCTTAGAGCTGGATCATTTAGAATTTTTTCACCATCTTCATTCAAGGCTACAAATTTCCACTCAGGTAATACATTAAAAATGTTAGCAACGTTTAAACC
>DAORKB010000026.1:8959-22809 GCA_035439365.1 Bacteroidia bacterium | reverse complement strand
CCTTAAATATTCCCGCAAATACGGTAAAAACGTTTACCGCTAAATACCCAACTGATCTTGCCACCCCCAACACCCTTCCTATTGCACTATCATTATTAGCTACGTTCCCGCATTCTCACAAGTTGGCCACAACCATTGTAAACTATGCATACAAAGCTCCGGATACAATTCCTTTGATTCGTATTCCTGTATGGGATTTCAACTGGCAAGGATATTATACCTACAAAAAATTGGTGAAGGTTCCTGCTGGATATCGTTTGTTTTCCAGTCACGTATATGATAATACAACCAATAACCCAAACAACCCTAATCCAAAAGATACAAAAGCTGGTACAGGTACCGCTGATGAAATGCTGTTTGATTCCTATATGTACCTGATTTATCAAGCCGGTGACGAGCACATCAACATCGACTCCATCATCACACATGATCCTTTAGTGCTTTCTATCGGCGAGCAAATAAACCCTCCATTCAAAACGTATGCGTATCCGAATCCATTTCAAAATAAGGTAAAAATTGGTTATCAACTGGCAAAATCTTCACGTGTAACTATTGAGATTTATGCTATTTCCGGAGGCTTGATGAACCGGATAGAAAGAGGGGTTGAAACAGAGGGTCAGCATGAAATTACCTGGGATGCTACAGGTATTGATGGAGGTCGTATAGCGCAGGGTAGCTATATATACGTGGTGCGTACAGAAACACAGCAAAGTTATGGAAAATTGACGCTCGTAGGTAATAATTAAACCTCCCCTCCTGACAACTAAAAAGCTATGTAACTATGTGCCTATGTGTTTGATTTATTTAAACACATAGGCACATAGTTACATAGCTTATCGTTTATAAAATCCCTATTTTTTTACCGCATCCACTCCCGGTAAACTTCCGCTCTCAATATACTCCAACAAAGCGCCTCCGCCTGTGGATACATAACTCACATCATTTCCAAGATTGTATTTGTTGATCGCAGCTACAGAGTCGCCTCCACCAATTAACGAGTAAGCACCCTTCTTTGTAGCAGAAACAATCGCTTCGGCAACTGCTTTCGTCCCTTGTTCAAATGAACTCATCTCAAACACACCCATTGGGCCATTCCACAAAATTGTTTTAGAATTTGAGATTACTTCTGCATATTGTTTTTCGGTGTTTTTTCCGATATCCAATCCCATCCATCCATCAGGAATAGTGGCAATGTTTACTTCTTTTTTTTCTGCATCATTTGCAAAACGATCTGCTGCTATAGCATCAACCGGGATATGAATTTGAACTCCTTTTGCTTTTGCATTTTTTAAAATGTTACGCGCTGTTTCCAGTTTATCATCCTCAACCAGTGAGTTTCCGATGTTTCCACCCTGAGCTTTGATAAATGTAAATGCCATACCACCACCAATAATAATATGATCTGCTTTATTAATTAATTGTTCCAGAATTAAAATCTTATCTGAAACTTTTGCGCCACCCATAATCGCTGTAAATGGCTTTTCAGCACCATTCAATACCTTATCTATGTTGGATAATTCTCCACTCATTACATATCCAAAGCATTTGTTTTGAGGGAAAAATTTTGCGATGATGGCTGTAGAAGCATGCGCGCGATGAGCTGTTCCAAACGCATCGTTCACATAAAATGTTCCTAGTGAAGCCAATCGTTTTGCAAAATTTTCATCTCCTTTTTCTTCTTCTTTATGAAAACGTAAGTTTTCCAACAATAAAACACCGCCAGCTTTTAATGCTGCTGCTGCTGTGGTTGCTGGTGAATCAATACAATCACTTGCAAAGTCAACCGGTTTATTCAATAATTTACTTAAATGAGAAACAATGTGTTTTAAAGAGTATTTTTCCGTCGGCCCTTCTTTTGGTCTTCCTAAATGCGACATCAAAATAACGCTTCCCTCATCTTTTAAAATTTTATTAATGGTTGGTAATGCTGCACGTATACGTGTATCATCCGTTACGTTATAAGATGCATCCAGCGGCACGTTAAAATCAACGCGAATCAATACTTTTTGGTCTTTAAAGTTGTAATTGTCAACTGTTTTCATTTGTAGGAATTTTGTTTTTTAGCGTTGCAAAAGTAATACTTCTGGGGCAACAAACCTAAAAGACGATGTGCCCTATGCATCTATGTGGTTAAAAAATTAAACCACATAGATACATAGGGCACATAGAATTATATATTTTTAGATCTGATTAAACCTTTATTCGAATTAATCTTTTCAAACAACCATTCTCCTCCTTCGTCATTTCTTCTTTAGCAGATTTTGTTTTATCCTTATAACCCAATAAATGCAGTACACCATGAATAATTACCCTATGCAGCTCTTCTTCCGTTGTTTTAGAAAATGTTTTAGCGTTTTCCCTGATTCGTTCTATACTGATAAAAATATCACCGCTAATTGGCAGGTTTTTAGATTCTTTTGAATAATCAAATGTGATGATATCCGTGTACGTATCGTGTTGTAGGTATTGGTTGTTAATCCCCAATAAGTAGGTGTCCGAACAAAAAATAAAATTGATTTCACCTGTTTTCCTTTTTTTTTTTTCAATGGTTTCAACGATCCATTTTTTCAGGCGTGTTTTATTTTTTAAAGTAAAAGATATATCTTCTATGTGAAAATGAATCATCTAATAACGAATGTTGTAATTCAGAACTATTTCAATCCTTTGCGTTCTCTCCAAAGCTGATTAAACGATTTTGGCGCTACTTTCGGTAAATCTCTACGTTCACCCCATTGCTTTTTAAAGAATTGTTTGAGCATAAAATTTTTGATCTTGGCTCCTCCTTTATCCATCTTGTTGCGTTTTAACATCGCCTTTTTCCAGAACAACCAGATCCAGTTTTCTGTTTTTGGTGACAAACCAGTATCTACAGATAATTTGCGGTTGAGCAACAATAATTTATGAATGTCTATTTTCACCGGGCATACTTCTGTACATTTTCCACACAAGGTAGATGCATAACTCAAGTGTTTGAACTCCTGCATTCCTTGAAAATGAGGGGTTATGATTGACCCGATAGGACCACTATAGGTTGTTCCATAAGCATGACCACCAATGGTTTGATAAACCGGACAAGCATTTAAACAGGCTCCACAACGGATACAGGACAATGCTCTTCTTTGCTCTGTTTCTGCAAGAAGTTTCGTTCTTCCATTATCCAGGAGAATAATATACATTTCTTCCGGCCCATCTGTTTCTCCGGTTTGTTTCGGACCTGTGTAAATAGTGTTATACACTGTCAGATTTTGACCGGTACCATGCGTAGAAAGTAAAGGCCAGAACAAATCCAGATCCACAAGAGATGGAATCATTTTCTCGATACCGACTATTGCAATCTGAATCTTCGGAAAAGCTGCTGATAACAATCCGTTTCCTTCGTTTTCCGTAACTGCAACAGCTCCTATATCGGCAATTAAAAAGTTGCCCCCGCTTACACCTACCTCTGCTTTACTATAACGGTTCCTTAATTCTTTTCGAACAAAATCTGTCACCTGCTCGGGTGATAAATTCGGTGCCGTATTTTTTTTCTCTTCAAATGTTTTTGCGACATCTTCTTTTGAAAGATGCATGGCTGGTGTTACAATATGGTACGGTGGTTCGTTTCTAAGCTGAACAATGTATTCACCCAGATCTGTTTCAATGCTTTCAATCCCTTTTTCTTCAAGTGCATGGTTAAAATCCACTTCTTCCGTAACCATCGACTTTGCTTTCACTACTGTTTTTGCATTTACACGCTTCATGATCTGAAGCGATTCCTTTACCGCTTCTTCTGCATCCTGCGCCCAAATTACCTTTCCTCCTCTTCGTGTAAAATTTCCTTCAAACTCGATCAGATATTTTTCAAGATTATCAATTGCTTTTTGCTTCAGAAAAGCGGCTCTTGTTTTTGCCAATTCCAGATTGCTAAATTGCTGCTTTCCCTGTATAACTTTTTTATCGTACTGTGTAATGTTGTACTGTATCGTCTTACGATGCACAACATCGAAAGCCTTGTTCTCTGACGCTTCTAAAAACTTTTCTATTGCCGACATACTTGTTATTTTCTACAGTTCTTCTAAAAATTTTTATCTGCTTGTTGATCGTAAACTTTTCAATTAACGATACAAAAGCGTAGCTACAACAATTATTTTTTATTTGAATCAACCACGATTCGTTTGTCTCTATTGGCTAACTCCCAGGCTGTGTAAAAAACCAAACGGGTTATTTTTTCCATTTTTGTAAAATCAATTTTTTCAACTTCATCTGTTTCTTTATGATAATCGGCGTGAACACCATTAAAATAAAAGATTACCGGAATTCCATTCTTTGCAAAATTGTAATGATCTGAACGGTAATAATAGCGGTTCTTATCCTCTTCATTGTTGTACATATAATCCAATTGCAAATTGCAATACATATTGTTCATGTCTTTGCTAATTTGATCCAATTCCGAACTTAGTTTATCTGATCCTATCACATAAATATAATTCGGGTTTCCTTTATACTTTTCATCCACACGGCCTATCATATCAATATTTAAATCACAAACCGTGTTTTTAAGCGGAAACTCCGGATTGTTCACATAATAATTTGATCCCAATAACCCTTTTTCTTCACCGGAAAAAGCAATAAACAAAATACTGCGTCGTGGTCCATGACCTTCTTTTTTCGCTGTTGCAAAAACCTTTGCCATATTTAATATTGCCGAAGTTCCCGAACCATCGTCATCTGCTCCATTGTATATCATATTTCCATCTTTACCCAAATGGTCATAATGTGCAGATATTACTATTATTTCATTTTTAAGATCACCCCCTTCGATAAAACCCAGAACATTCTCCGAATTTAGTTTTTCAGGAATTGTCTTCACAGAAATGGAAATCGGCGTTTTAATTTTTTTTGAATACTTTTTTTTGGAGGTCGTTAATTTTTTTTTGAGATCTTCAACAGTGGTTTTTTTTAATAATGCATTTGCCATTGAAGTGGAAATATAAAAAACAGGCATCTCTGCTTTTCCTTTCTCTGTTCGCACATAAGGCGATTTTGTCTTATTCGTCTCCAAATCCTTCTCAAAATCATTGGCAACAATCAATATTGCAGTAGCCCCTTTTTTATATGCTTTCTCTATTTTCTTTTTATAAAATGTGGTCCATTCAGAACGGGTCTTATTGCCCGTGATAAGAGATGTTGAATCGCTATTTACAGGCTCACCTTCTAATACCATCAGCATTTTTCCTTCAACTGCTGCATTGCTGTAATCGTCGCAATTTTTATCTACAATTCCATACCCTAAAAACAAAATGGATGAATAATCCAATTGATACTGTCCTCTTCCCTGCAACACATAATAATCCTTTTCGGAAATAAATGTTTTACCTTTTGAAATTACATCGGCAACTTGACTAACAACCGGTGTGTTCCTTAATTGCTCGATAAGAAATGGTTGATAATAACTCGTGTCTTTATAGGGCGGTATGCCGTTTTTTTTAAATTCTGCGGAGATGTATGCTGCTGCCATTTTTTGCCCCTTTTTCCCTGTTTCCCGTCCTTCATATTCATCCGAAGCCAACACATGCAAATACTTGCTCATGGTTTCAGATTTAATGAGTGACGCATAACGCATAGCAAGTGTATCTTTTTGCTGAGCAAAGAGAAGTACAGGGAAAAAGAAAATGCTTAATAATCTTATTTTCATCAGAGAAGCAAAAGAATAAAATGGATAATGTCTCAGGTAATATGTAAATCTTAACAGCCTTGAGAAATCTTGTTCACCCTATCGGCATGTCTTCCGCCTTCAAAAGCTGTATTATAAAATACTTCCACACATTTTTTTGCCTCCTCTTCTTTAATAAACCGGGCTGGTAATGTTAAAATATTGGCATCATTGTGAAGTCTTGCCAATTCGGCTATTTCAGCTGTCCAGCACAATGCCGACCGTATACCTTTATGTTTATTCGCAGTCATGTTAATACCATTACCGCTGCCACACATCAATAATCCGTAGTTTACTTGTTTGTTCTCAACTGCTGTAGCTACCTGATGTGCAAAATCGGGGTAATCCGCCCGTTCGGCCGAATGTGCACCAAAATCTACTACATCCCAACCTTTGGATTGTATATAACCTTTTAGTTTTTCTTTTAACTCAAATCCTGCATGATCGCAACCAATCGCTATTTTCATTTTGCAAATTTATTTTATGGATTCCTTTAATACGTTGAAATTAACTGAAATTAACAGCTTTTTGCCATTATTAACATGATTGTAAAGGTCAAAAATAAAGAGCTGATAACTAGACCTATAATTTTTATTTTATCAACATGGAATTTGTTGAAAAGAATAATCTCTGTTATCAATGTTTACAAGATTTATCTAGGATTATTGAAAACCCGTTTTGCATGCATAAATTTTTGAATCTGCCAAACTTCGATTATTAAATTTTAACAAGAAGAATCAACAAATTCGTAACACAAATTAACGTATTTTTGTAATTGATTTATGAGATCATAACTACACTTGATTAATTGTTAATAAAGCCAAGTTTTCTATAAATCAAGTAATTAGTTTCTCATAACTTTTAAATAGCTGTTAATTAAATGTGAAAATTGTATTATCAATCTTTTTTTGAGGTTTTTTTTTCACATTACTAACACACCAACAACAACAACAAATTTTTTAAATAAATTAAAATAAAATATATTATTAATATGGGATCGGATTTAATTTCAAAAGGCTATGTGGATGTTCCTGTTGATTTTTCCCTAGATTTGTTCGAGGAAATCAAGAAATTAAAAAAGGAGAAAAATGCGATTATACTGGCGCACTACTATCAGGATGCAGACATACAGGACGTAGCAGATTATATCGGGGATAGTCTGGGGCTTTCACAAGAGGCGGCTAAAACTGATGCGGACATTATCCTTTTTGCAGGAGTTCATTTTATGGCTGAAACAGCCAAAATTTTGTGTCCCGATAAAAAAGTGATTTTGCCCGATCTTAGAGCTGGTTGTTCACTCGCAGATTCTTGCCCTGCAGACGAATTTGAGAAATTTAAAAAACAGTATCCCGATCATTTGGTTATTTCTTACATTAATTGCACAGCCGAATTAAAAACGTTAACGGATATTGTTTGTACATCAACCAACGCTGTAAAAATTGTTGAAAGCTTACCGAAGGATCAGAAAATTATTTTTGCACCTGATAAAAATTTGGGAGCGTATATAAAAAAAGTCACCGGCAGAGATATGGTTATTTGGGATGGCGCCTGCATGGTTCATGAGATTTTTTCCTTGGAGAAAATTATTAAACTGAAGGATAAGCATCCGGAAGCTTTATTGCTGGCTCATCCTGAATGTGAAGCAGCCTTATTGAATGTATCGGATTATATTGGTAGCACGACAGGGATATTGAACTATGCAACGAAGTCTGAAGCAAAAGAATTTATTGTTGCAACAGAATCTGGTATTATTCATCAGATGCAGAAAATGAATCCAAATAAGGTATTTATACCCGCTCCACCGAATAATTCTTGTGCGTGCAACGATTGCCCTCACATGAAATTAAACACGCTGGAAAAGCTTTATAACTGCTTAAAATACGAGCAGCCCGAAGTACACTTATCTGCAGATTTAATTGAGAAAGCAAAAAAACCGATTGTTAGAATGTTGGAATTATCAGCTCAGTTTGGATTATAGGTTTTTGTTTCGACTTAAAATATTGATTTTCAATTAGTTATTGATATTTTATTCTATTTCGATGCAGTGTTTAGTTTTGAAATAGGGACTTGCCTTGAAGCTTACGTTTTGAAGTTCTTTATCAAGATTGATAGTGGTAACTGGTTTAATATTTATGAGAAGTGGCTGAAAAACGCTACTTTTACGGCCTCTTATAATTTTAAAAAATGTTTAAGGAATATGATGTAATTGTTGTTGGTGCAGGGCATGCTGGTTGTGAGGCTGCTGCAGCAGCTGCGAATATGGGGTCAAGTACATTGTTGATAACAATGAACATGCAGACGATTGCGCAGATGAGCTGCAATCCGGCAATGGGTGGAATCGCTAAGGGTCAGATTGTACGTGAGATTGATGCCTTAGGAGGTTATTCAGGAATTGTAACGGATAAAACTGCTGTTCAATTTAGAATGTTAAATCGTTCTAAGGGGCCGGCGATGTGGAGTCCCAGGGCACAAAGTGACCGTTGGAAATTTGCCGAAGAATGGAGATTAATGCTTGAGGCAACGCCGAATTTAGATTTTTGGCAAGATATGGTGAAGTCGTTGTTGGTCGAGGATGGGGAAGTGAAAGGCGTTGTAACAGGGATGGATGTTGAAATAAAGGGAAAATCTGTCATTTTAACGAATGGGACATTTTTAAATGGTTTGATTCATTTGGGTGAAAAACAATACGGTGGTGGTAGAGCTGGAGAAAAATCATCTAAGGGAATTACAGAACAATTGATTTCTTTAGGGTTTGAAGCAGGGAGAATGAAGACAGGAACTCCCCCTAGAATAGACGGTAGATCGCTTGATTATTCAAAGATGGAGATTCAGCACGGTGATGAAGAACCCGCAAAATTTTCTTTTTTGAATGTTGATCAATTTGCTTTTAAGACGAAGCGTCGAGATGCCTTTACAAATGGACCAAGTGATCAAATACCATGTTACGTCACGTATACAAATGATGAGGTTCATGAAATATTAAAAACTGGTTTCGAGAAATCACCGATGTTTACCGGGAGGATTCAAGGATTGGGCCCCAGATATTGTCCGAGTATTGAAGATAAAATTACCAGATTTAAAGAAAGAGAAAGACATCAATTATTTGTGGAACCGGAGGGTTGGAACACAGTAGAAATTTATGTAAATGGATTCTCTACTTCCTTGCCCGAAGATGTTCAATATAAAGCATTAAAAAAGGTTCCGGGTTTTGAAAACGTTAAAATGTTTAGACCAGGTTATGCCATTGAATATGATTATTTCCCACCACAACAGTTAGCATTAACATTAGAAACTAAACTGGTTTCAAACCTTTATTTTGCAGGACAAATAAATGGAACAACGGGGTATGAAGAAGCTGCTTGTCAGGGTTTAATTGCTGGAATTAACGCGCACTTAAAAGTGAATGCAAAAGATCCGTTTATACTTCAAAGATCCGAGGCATATATTGGTGTATTGATTGACGACTTAGTTACGAAGGGTACAGAGGAACCATACCGTATGTTTACATCAAGAGCTGAATATAGAATTCTTTTAAGACAAGATAACGCAGATATACGGTTGACGCCGAAATCTTATGAAATAGGTTTAGCAAGTAAAGAACGTTATGAACGGGTTCTACAAAAACAAAAGGATGTAAATGAAATTATATCCTTCTTTAAGAAGGAAAGTATAGAACCAAATGAAATTAATGGTGCTTTAGAAGCAATAGGATCTGCACAAATTATTCAAAGGGTAAAGATGTTTGGGATTTTAGCAAGACCAAATGTTACCTTACTTGATTTTGCTTTAGAATCGGAAAGAGTTAAATCATTTATTTCGAATTATGATTTAGAAACGATTGAAGAGGCAGAGATTTTAATGAAGTACGAAGGGTATATTTCAAAGGAGCATGAATTAGTGGATAAGCAGTTGCGTCTTGAAGATTTGATATTGCATGATGATTTTGATTATGCGAGACTTACTTCTCTCTCAATGGAAGCCAGAGAAAAATTGACAAAGGTAAAACCTAGAACACTTGGACAAGCCTCTCGAATATCTGGAATTACACCTTCGGATATTTCTATCTTAATGGTTTATTTAGGAAGGTGACTTGTTCCACGTGAAACGTTTAAAATATTTTGGTTGAGCTACATAAAGAGCAGAATGTGTACAGTATAAATTTTGAATCCCTTTTTGAAATCACTACGATATATTATATTGGATTTAATTGAATTTACTCAACAACTCGATGAATAGTATAGTCTATAATTCCATTGCAATGTTCCACGTGGAACGATTTGAATAATTTAAGATTATGATAAAAATTAGTAATTGCCCAATTTGTAATTCTGAGAAGCATACCTCTTTTTTAAAATGTTTAGACCATACCGTTTCACGTGAAACATTTCAAGTTGTGAGTTGTGATGCTTGTCAATTTAAGTTCACTAATCCAATTCCCGATTTAGATAAGTTAGGTCAATATTATAAATCGGAAGAATATATATCCCATTCAAATTCAAAAAAGGGTTTTATTAACGGCTGTTACCAAGCTGTAAGAAGGTATACATTAATCAAGAAGTTAAGGTTAATTTCTAAATTTTACAGAACCGGAAATCTATTGGATATCGGTTGTGGTACAGGCGAATTTTTAGATACATGTAAGCAAGCTAACTGGAATGTAATCGGAATTGAACCTGATGAAAATGCAAGGCGAATGGCTCAAAAAAACTTCTCTCTTGATGTAAGGCCAGAAGAAGAACTGGCAAACTTGAAGAATGAAAGTTTCGATATTATTACTATGTGGCATGTCTTAGAACATGTTCCAAATTTAAAAGGTAGAGTACAGGAACTAAAACGATTATTGAAACCCAAAGGAGTGATAATAATTGCAGTTCCAAACTGTAATTCTCTTGATGCAAAATGGTATAAAGAATATTGGGCCGCTTATGATGTTCCAAGACATTTATACCATTTTACACCCGACGATATTGAGAAATTATTCAAACAGTTTGACTTGAAAGTATTCAATATTTTACCAATGATTTTTGACTCGTTCTATGTTTCTATGCTGAGCGAAAAGTATAAGAATGAGAAGGTAAGTCTAATACGTTCCATGTGGAACGGTCTCCGTTCAAATTTAAATGGTATGAAAACCGGGAAAGAATATTCAAGCCAAATTTATTTAATCAAGAAGAACTGAAGTTTAATTCGTGATTAATAAACAGTATAATCACTGTATCTATGTGTCCCTATGTACCTATGTGGTTTGATTTTATTCAGCCGTATAGGAACATAGGGACACATAGATTTTTAGCTAAATTGAATTTATTGTAAAACAAGGCTATCTAATTTATGTAGTTTTGCAAAACGAGTTAATAAATATTTTTATTTAAAAACAATCTTTAGAAATTATGAAGGGTATTTATACTATACTTCTGTTAGTCTTATCAAACACATTCATGACGTTTGCATGGTACGGGCATCTGAAATTTAAGGAGATGAAAGGATTTGAAAATCTAGGTCTTTTCGCAGTAATTCTGATTAGTTGGGGCTTGGCTTTTTTTGAATATGTTTTTCAGGTTCCAGCAAATAAAATTGGATACAAAGACAACGGCGGACCTTTTAGTTTACTTCAACTAAAAATTATTCAGGAAGTAATTACGCTCACCATTTTTCTAGTTTTTACATTGATTTTCTTTAAAGGTGAGCACATTAAATGGAACCATTTAATGGCTTTTGTATGTATGATTTTCGCTGTTTATTTTATGTTTAAAAAGTGAAATAATATGCATAATGAACAGTGCTGAAAAAAGCAATTATTTGTCCGGATACAAATAGAAATATATGTGAACCTATGTGTTAAAATACAAACACATAGTTTTTTTATTTCATAAGTCTTAGAATCTGTTCATCAGTCCATAGAGTAGATGTATCCAATGAATGAATCTCTGCATCAATCCATAGAGCTGATGTAGCTAATTTAGTAAAAAAGCGGCTGTAACAGTTTGAATTAGGGATATTCTTGCTCTTATTTATAGGGTAAGGGAGGTAAAGAAAGGAAAATCAGGAACTTTCTCGTTTGGAATGGCAGATAGGCTTATTTTAACCGAAATGCGCTTAAAAGGGCTAGAAACAAGTTTTTTAAAGTTCGCTAACTTTTATTTTTTTACCAGGGATGAGCATATATTTCGTGCTGAAATTATTCAATCGTTTTATTTCTTCGATAGTCGTTTTTTGTTTTTTTGCAATCTTGTAGAGCGTATCGCCTTTTTGAATCGTATATAATTTGTAGGCTCCAGCCTCACCCGATTTTGGTTCTGTTACATTTTTTGATACAGTCTTTTCTGTTTCTTTATTTAACCTTTCTACACTCTGTGGTTGTTCTGTTTTTGTTTCTTCCGTTTTCTCTTGTCCGGGAACCGTTGATTTTGAAGCTATTTCAGAAGTTGGCGATGAATAAATATTTAATTTTCTTCCCGCAGCAACAACATTGCCTTTCAAATTGTTCCATTGCTTAAGCTGTGTTGTTGTACAGCCATATTTTTTTGCAATAGAGGCTAACTGTTCTCCCTTTTTAACGCGGTATACGGCTATAATCTGGGGCTGTTTAGCAAGTATTGCATCACTTGTTAATGGCTCCGGATTTTGTGCATTTAAATTATAGATCTTATCTTCATTCATCACAAATAGTCCCAATTTATCGGCAGGGAGCGTCAACACATTTTTTTCATCTGGTAAAAATGGTATAACGCCTTTTCGGTAGCTAGGATTTAAATATTGTAATTCATCGTTAGAAATGCCCAATATACTGGCTATTTGACTCAGGGAAACTTGCTTTTTGATAGTGATGGTATCGATTTCCTGGAATATCTTTTTAGGAATTGACGAATATAAATTGTGTTCGGCAGTATAATTCATGACGTAATTGACGGCAATAAATGCAGGAACATAACCTTGTGTTTCTTTCGGTAAGAAGGGGCGTATTTCCCAATAGGTACGCTTTCCTCCGCTTCTTCTGATAGCCTTATTAACGGTTCCCGGACCACCGTTATAAGCAGCTAAAACCATTTGCCAATCCCCAAACATGGAGTACAAAAATTTTAAATACTGGCATGCTGCTTCAGTTGATTTATAGGGATCACAGCGTTCATCAACATAAGAAGAAACTTTCAAACCATACATTTTTCCAGTAGGATACATGAATTGCCATAAACCCATTGCACCTGCATGACTCCTAGCCATTGGATTTAAAGCCGATTCACAGATAGCCAGATATTTCAGCTCCAAAGGAAGATTGTAACGATCCAATTGTTGTTCAAATATTGGAAAATAGAATTGAGACAGTGCCATCATGCGTGAAACCAATTCTCTCCGGCGAACTGTATATAACTGAATATACCCCTTTACAACACTGTTGTATTGTAAATCAAAAGGAGAATTTGCATCGATCTGTGCAAGCCTCGATGCATAAACAGATTCATCATAACTAGGTACAGAATCCTGAGAAAAATTAAATTTTGAGGTTTTCGAATAATTGATCTTTGCGTAACCCTTTTCGAATAAATTTAATGTATATAAACTATCCAGAGCCGCAGCTATGGGGTCATCCTGCAAGGTTTCCTGTAAAACAGCAGGCGGATTACTTGGTGCAGGAGTTTGCGAAAAAGCCGAAAAACCGTTACCAAATGAGCAAAAAAGGACAATGATATAAAAGAAAAACTTGAAATTCTTCATAAAAATAGATGCGAACAAGAAACTTAAAAGTTTATCAATATAAACAAATATCACAATGATAGGGCAAAAAACCAAGAATGCTTTTAAGGAACTTGGTTTTTTTAACAACAACTGAACGGTGATAACTTAATTTAAATTGCAGATAATTGTTTAGAAAAGGCTAAAAGACTGTCTTCAGAGAAACTTTTTCCAATTAATTGAACACCAAAAGGAAGCTGGTTGGAGTGTTGTCCCAGAGGCAGTGAAATAGCCGGAAAACCAGTTATATTGGCTTGAACCGTGAAAATATCCTCCAGATACATTGCGATTGGATCTGTGCTTTTTTTGCCAAATTCAAAAGCTGTTCCCGGGGTGGTTGGTAATAAAATAAAATCGTAAGATTTTAGAATAGAATCCGTTTGATCTTTTATTAGTCGTCTTACTTTTTGTGCTTTAGAATAATACG
>DAORKB010000026.1:0-8859 GCA_035439365.1 Bacteroidia bacterium | reverse complement strand
GAATCCGTTTGATCTTTTATTAGTCGTCTTACTTTTTGTGCTTTAGAATAATACGCATCATAATAACCCGCACTTAGAACAAATGTTCCCAGCATAATACGACGTTTCACTTCCTTGCCAAAACCTTCTGTACGAGACTTTTTATAGGTGGACTCAATATCTGTGGCATTCTTGCTTTGATAACCATAGGTAATTCCTGCATAGCGGGATAGGTTAGAAGAAGCCTCGGCTGTAGTTAAAATATAATAAGTTGGAATAATATAATCCAAAAACGGAAAAGCAACTGGTTCTACTTCGTGACCAAGCTTTTTTAATTTATCAATGATGTCGAAAATACGTTCTTTTATTTCCGGATCCAGCCCTTCACTTTTCAAACAATCATCTAAATAGGCAATGCGGAGTTTTTTTGGAGCTTTTTCAATTTCTTTTGAATAGCTAGGAACAGGTTTAGATGAAGCGGTGCTATCGTATGCATCTTTACCAGCCATTACTTCCAATAAAATTGCAGCATCATCCACATTTTTTGTAAGGGGGCCGATCTGATCAAACGATGAAGCATAAGCAACGGCGCCATATCTGGAAACTCTTCCATATGTTGGTTTTAATCCAACAACACCACAAAAAGACGCCGGCTGACGAATGGAACCACCAGTATCTGTTCCTAATGCAGCAAGACACAAGTCGGCAGCAACAGCAGCAGCAGAGCCTCCAGAGGATCCACCGCTAACATATTTTATATTTAATGGGTTTAATACATTACCAAAAGCGGAATTCTCATTTGAACTACCCATTGCAAATTCATCGCAATTGCAACGACCAATAATAATTGCATCTTCGGCAAGAAGACGTTCCACAACTGTAGCATTGTAAAGGGATTCAAATCCTTCTAAAATTTTTGAAGAAGCAGAAAGTTTATGTCCTTTGTAACACAGGTTATCTTTTATTGCGATAACCATTCCCGCAAGCTTTCCTGCAGTTTTAGACTTTATCTTTTCATCAACAAGTTTTGCTTTTGCTCGCGCAGAAACCGAAAATGTTTCTAAAAAAATATTCAACTGCTCTTTTGTTTCAATTCTGTTCAGATATGATTCAACCAGCTCAACACAAGTAATCTTGTTGTTGAATAAATCGGATTGAACGGAGGAGAGGGAATTGTATGTATTCACAAATAATAGAACTGATAACAGAATAATTTAGTGGAATAAACAATTATTGCTTAAGATCCTTTTTTGGTTCATCTTCCCCTTTAGAAGCATCTTTAAACTCTTTCACACCTTTACCTAAACCTTTCATAAGTTCAGGAATTTTCTTGCCTCCAAAAAGCAATAGAACAATTCCTGCTATAATTATCATTTCTGAGCCACCAAGGCCAAAAACCCCTATTAAAACGTTATTTAACATGATGTGTAAGTTTGAAATACGTGGCAAAGATAAGAAAATAAAATGTTGCTTTATCAATTATTCTTATATAACCAATCTTCAGGGTCCAATTTTACCTGACCCTTCCAAACCTCAAAGTGCATCACGGTTTTGGAGTCTTCATCATCAAACAAGATACTGCCGATATTTTCTTTTGTTTTTACTTTATCGCCTACTTTGATGTAAATATCTTTTAAATTGGAATAAATTGTAAAATATTCGCCATGACGAATCAAAACAAACTGCCCGGCACCAGGCATGTTCACTACTGCTTTTACTTCGCCCTCGAACACGGCACGCACCAATGAACCATTATTCGTGGTAATATCTACACCGTTATTGTTAATATCTACATCTTTCATTAATGGATGTGCATGAACTCCAAAATGCTCGCTAATAACGCCTTTCATCACCGGCCAAGGCAATTTTCCTTTATTGTTCGCAAATGATGTTGATAATTGCTGTGATTCCGGTGTAAGAACCAACCGTTGTGTTTTTGGCTTGTTTGCATTTGCTTTTGCTGCCTCAGCCTGAGCTTTTTCAAGCTCTCTTTCAATTACGCGTTGAATGGCTTGTTGAAGCTTTTCAGCATCCCGTTTCTTCTTCTCTAAATCTTTCTTCAATTTACTTTCCTGGTCCTGAAGCTCAGTAAATACCTGCTCTTTTTCAGATTTTTCAACAGTAAGATGCTTTTTCTCAGTTTCCTGGCTGCCGAGCAATAAACCTTTATCCGACTTTTTTACCTGAAGCTCACGAATTTTACTGTTTAAATTGGTTTGTGTGCTTACAATGAGTTCGGCTTGTTTATGCCGGTAATCGCTGTATTGCTGAAGATATTTTAAGCGCAAAATAGCTTGTTCGAAGTCTGTTGATGCAAAAATGAACATCAAACGACTATAGGAATCTCTGTTTTTATAGGCATAATAAATCATCTTCGCATACTCCGCCTTTAATTTTGCAAGATCCTTTTGCAAATTGCCAATCGATTCGTTGTTCTGTTTAATTTGTCTGTTTAGTACCTGAATCTCAGCATTTATAGTGGCTATAAGCTCTTCACGGGCGCTGATCTTTTTGTTGAGTGTAACCAATTGCGTCAACGAAAGTTTTTTATTTTTTTTGGTTTCTGCAAGTAGCTCATTGGTGTAATCAATTTCTTTTTGAAGCTGTTTTTTTCTGTTTTCAAGTTCTTTTTTTGTATGCTTTTGACCAAAACAAACCGCCGTTAGAAACAGAAAAATGCAAATAAAGAAAGGGGAAAAAAATCTATTTCCCTGTTTGAATAGGCGCATAATTATTTTGAATTTTGAAAGGAAAACTTAATTCTTCATTCAACTGAACTTTATTGTATTCGATATCAATTGTAACGTTTTTTTGTGCTTTGATAATATAATTCATTTTAAAAGGAAACAATTGGTTGTTGGAATCTTCGGGAGATGAAAAGGATCCGAATTGGGCATCAAAACTACGATCTGGATTAAAATCATAAAAGAGGATGCGTGCAATTTTGAATGTTTCCGGGATCAAATAAATACTTTGAGCAGCTTCTTTTAGTTCTTTGCCCCTTTCCATGACCTTGCGAAGCTTGTATTTACGAATGGTTCCAAGGGTATACTGACAATTATCAACTCCTGGTTTTATTTTCTCTGTTTCATCATAAAATGTCACACTATTTCCAACGAGTAATGATTGAATAACTTCAAAATCCAGTTCGGTATTCAAAAGCTTACTCAGGTATCCAAAATCACCGGTAAAAAACTGGGATTTAAGCGGATTCACAAACTTTACACTATCCTTGGTAATGAGTATCCGGGCACCTTCTATTCCGAGTTTGGATAACGACATCCAAATAACACTGTCTTTTTTTATCCTAAGTGCAACTGTAAATGAATTGGATGAACTATCAATCAAAGCATCAATACTTAGACGGGCTTTCAGGCGATCAAATTTAAATTCATTTGTTTTTAAATTGGTGGTAAGTGTTCTCGAGTTTTTGAAATCCAGGATACATTTACCATTATTTAATGTTATCCTTTTTTGATTTTTACAGGAAGAAAACAAAAAAAATAAACTTAAAAACACGGTTAAAGAAAGAACGGGAATTCCAGCTGAAAAGATATGAACCCTGAATTTATTCATATAATTTTTTCTCCATAATTTTTTTATCAATTAGTTCTGAAGCACCAGCTTTTTTGGCATCTTCCCAATATTTTACAGCACTTTCTTTGTCACCTAATTGATATAAGATATCGCCATAATGCTCCAGTAAAGTTCCATTGTTACGTCCTCCGTTCTCCAATGCTTTTCCAACCCATATTTTGGCGTCATCATATTTTTTCATTTGATATAAAATCCAACCGTAAGTATCTTGGTAGGAGTTGTTGTTTGGCTCCAGATCATTTGTTTTTTTTGACATGCGTTCTGCCTTCTCCAGATTTGTGTTACGTATTGATAGATAATAGGCATAATTGTTTAAAACATATACGTTGTTCGGATCGAGTTCTAGCGCTTTATTATAAGCCGAATCGGAAGCTCCATAATGCTTTAACTGATTTTGCGCATCACCAATCGTGGCGTAAAATTGTGCCAGCAATTGTTTGTCAAAAGCGAAATTTTTCCCTTCCGTTAGAATATCCACGGCTGCCTGATAGTTTTTGAGTTGCACATTGGCTGCTCCATTTAAAAAATAGGGGAGTGCCTGATTTGGAAAAAGTTCCACAGCTTCTTTGCTTTCTTTTTCCAATGCAGTAAAATCGTTTAGTTCAGAATCAATAATCAGCAGTTGGTTCCACAAAGCATATTTCTCTTTGTCTAATGTGATCGATTTTCTGTATTCCGTTCGGGCTTGCTCCAGCTTTTTGTCACGGTATAAAAAATCTCCATACATGGAAAATGCCTTTGCTTCATCAGGATGAACAGTAACCAATATCTTACATAAGGTGTCTGCATCAGACTTTAATTCACTATATGTTTCTGTGATGGAGTAGTAGGAAAGAAGAATCTTGATTTTTGTATCAATATCGAGTAAACTGCTTTTGAATGCAATCTTGATCTCTTCAAACGATTTTTCATTTTGTTTTTGGTTGCGGTAATAATCCGCTAATGATAAATGTACATATGCATTTTCAGGATCAATTTTTAATAAATCGTTGTATGCTTGTAATGCTTTTTCATGTTGACCCTTTTCCTGATAAAGCTCACCAATGATACCGTAGTATTTTCCCTCTTTTGGAAAAGCAGCAAGTAGTTTTTTTGCTTCTTCAATAGCTTTGTCCGAATTGTTAAGGCTTTTATAAATTTTAATTTTTTGCATGGAGGCATCTTTAGAAACACCAATGAGCTCTTCTATTCTGTTATATGTTTTAATGGCATCATTTGGTTTGTTCGCAAATAGGTAAACATTTGCCAGCTCATAATAAAAATCGATGCGATCGGGAAAATTCTGAAGTAGTTTTTCATAAACAGCAGCCGCTTCTGCAGGTTTTTTAGCTTCTTTTAAGCTTTCGGCATATAACAGCTGGTACCAGCTGTTTTTAGGATCAGCTGTAGCGGCTTTTTTACTATAAAATAAGGCTTGGTTCTTATTGTTTTGAAACGTATAAATCGTTGCCAATTCATACATTGCAGCGGCGCTGGCTGGGTCCAGTTTAAGTGCTTGTAAAAAACGTATTTCTGCTGATTCGTAATTGCCTAGCACCTTTTCACGGGCCCCATCAAAAAACAGGTGCTCAAATTCAAGACGTGTTTTTTCCGGAAGCTGTTTGCCCTGTTGGCTTTCAGCTGTAGTGCCAAGATTTTTATTTGATTTACATGAAACAAAGCAAAGCGTACTCAACAGAAATACTGGTAAAGCAACAATATTTATGAATCTCAAACGACCTGCCTTTTTCAAGAGTAAAATTTTAAATTTATTTAATAGTACTAAAATCTCCTATACTGGCATCGGAGGATTTCCCTGAAAAAAAGGACGAATTGCCAATCATAGAGTTATTCAGCTCTGCATTTTTTATGGTTGTATTGGTTTGAATAATGCTGTTTTTTACAATTGAATTTTCAATTGTTGTACCATCACCAATGGATGCATGTGGACCAACTGTTGAATTAATTAATTTTACGTTTTCTCCAATAAAACAGGGATGGATGATTGTGGAGTTGGTGTTTACAACTGTTTTTGCAACAAGTGGTGTATTTTTTATAAACTCCAAAATACGCTGATTGGTATATACGGTAGCGTCTTTATTACCGCAATCTAACCATTCTGTAACCTTACCAGGAGAGAACTTAACTCCTTTGGCTTTCATATTTTCGAGTGCATTTGTTAATTGATATTCACCTTTTTCACGGATATCATTGTCTAACAAATATTGTAATTCCTTTTTCAGGTTATCACCGTCTTTGAAATAGTAAATGCCAATAATGGCTAAGTCGGAAACGAATTCCTGTGGTTTCTCAACAAAATCAGTAATCACATTTTGAGCATCAATTTTAACAACACCAAACGGTTTAGGATCATCTACTTTTTGCACCCAAATGGTTCCTTCTTTTGAAGAATCCATTTTAAAATCAGCCTTGAAGAGTGTATCTGCAAATGCAACAACAACTTTTCCGGTAAGCGAATTTTTTGCACACATAATCGCATGAGCAGTCCCTAGTGGCTCATCCTGGTAGTAAATACTTCCTTTGGCACCTAATCGTTCTGCTACTTTCACCAGGTTGGTTTCCGCTTCTTTTCCAAAACGGCCAACAACAAACGCAATTTCATCAACCTTTTCATCGCAAACACCAATAATGTCTTCAACAATCCGTTGAACCATTGGTTTACCGGCAATCGGGATAAGTGGTTTTGGAGTTGTTAATGTATGAGGGCGCATGCGTTTACCCATGCCTGCCATTGGAATGATTATTTTCATAAAAAGGGTTCGCCTGTTCGTTTTCCCACAACTTAAAAGGCTTTTAATTAGTTATAATTAGAATTTTTCCAAATGGGAACTTCAGGAAAAATTTGATCATTTAATTTCTTTGGAAAAAAAAATTTACTTGCCTGTATGGCCAAATCCACCCTGCCCCCGCTCCGTTTCAACTAACTCTTCAACAGCGATCCACTCTGCCTGTTCATGTTTTGCAATGACCATTTGCGCAATGCGTTCACCATCATTTATTGTAAAAACATCAGTTGAAAGATTAACCAAAATAACTTTTATTTCTCCACGATAATCCGCATCAATTGTACCAGGAGAATTTAAAACAGTTAATCCGTTTTTTAATGCTAATCCGCTACGTGGACGAACTTGTGCTTCAAATCCAACAGGCAACTCCATAAATAAACCGGTAGGAACAGCCACTCTTTCCAACGATTTTAAAACAATGGGTTCATCCAGATTCGCCCGCAGATCAACACCTGCAGAAGCAGCTGTAGCATAGGTTGGAAGCGGATGTCTGGACTTATTAATGATCTTTATTTTCATACAAGCTTTCTCAAATTAGTTTTCTCAAACCTCCAAATTACGGCAATAAATACAACTACCAATACATTATTCATAAAAAGGTTAAGAACAGAATGGTTTGTTTTTATCAAAATACTGAATAGATACAAAGTTATAGATAAAGTTAAATAGCCAAGAATTCGTTTTATGTCATAATTAACAGGATAATGTTTATTACCAAGAAAATAGGAGGCAACCATCATGCTTGCGTAGCAAATAAGTGTGGCCCAGGCTGATCCCATATAACCAATACGTGGAATCCAATAAAAATTAAGGACAATGGTGATAATGGCTCCGAAAATTGCTAAAAATGCTCCAAAATGGGTTTGGCCGGAAAGCTTAAACCAGATGGATTGATTCCAGAATATGCCAAGGAACATATTGGCAAGGAGTAGAATAGGAACCACTTTGATCCCTGTTCTAAATTCGGGTGTACCGATAAAATATTGTAACCATTGTAAGTTCATCATGGTAACCAAAAAAATGAGGGAGCAGATAATCACAAAAAATTTCAATACTTCTGCCATCACTTCTTTTGAATCTTTTTCTTTTGAACGACCAAAAAAGAAAGGTTCGGCAGCAAATCGAAATGCTTGAATAAAAATCGACATGATGATGGACAGCTTTAAACACGCGCTGTAGATCCCAATTTGAGTCATTGCTTTGCCAGCAGGTAATAAATGACTAAGTAAAATCCGATCCAGTGTGTCGTTTACCGTTCCTGCCAAACCTGCAATTAATAAAGGCAAGGCATAAACCATCATGCGTTTCCAGAGCTTGGAATCAAATTCCAATTTAACGGTTAATATGGTCGGTAGTAGCATCACAACGGTCGTTAAACTAGCGATCATGTTGATGATAAAAATATAGCCTACGCGAAGTTTAGGATTGAAAACCTTCTCCACAAAGGGTTTAAAGACAGACGAGTCGGCTTCATATACATACTTGCAGAAAAGAATAAAGAATAAATTCAATACAATCGTTAAACCAATATTGACAAAACGTATGGTCGCAAAACGTTTGGCTTTGCCTTGTTCACGTAGTTTGGCATAAGAAACAGCGCTAAACGCATCTGCTGCAATAATGATGGAGAACCAAACGACATATTCCGGATGACCATAAAACTTAGCCTTTTCAGCAAGATATCCACGAAGTAAGTAAACGATAAAGATGAATAAAACGGAGCTGGTAAAAACAGAGATCAATGCCGTAGAAAAAATATTTTGCTTAAGCTCCGGCTCTTTTTGTGAAAATCGAAACAAAGCCGTTTCCATCCCATACGTTAACAGAACCAATAAAAATGCAGTGTAGGACAAACCTGCTGATTGAATTCCGATCTCTGCAGGCGTAAAGTTATAAGTGAATATAGGGTTTAAAAGATAAATCAATAATCGCCCTACAATGGTTGGTAAGCCATAGATTGCAGTTTGAGAGGCAAGTTTTTTAAACGGATTCAACTGAAGGATTTAGGATTAAATGATTAAAATAAAAGGTTCCTAAACATTTCTGAAATTAGTTTCCTGAGAATACAGCTTTTCTTTTTTCCAGAAACGCTGATGTTCCTTCTTTGAAATCTTCGGTTGCAAAACATTTTCCGAATTCTTCAACTTCCTCATGAAACCCATCTTTACCTTCTTCAAAATACGCATTAACAGAATTAATAACACCCGTAATGGCTTTGGGTGATTTGGTTTTAATTATATCAAGTAGCTCGACACATTTAGCCATTAATTGTTCCTGAGGAACAACATAGTTTACAAGGCCCAGTTGCAGTGCCTGATCAGCGGTAATCATACCAGCAGTCATGTGAAGCTCTGTAGCTTTTGTTTTTCCAATATATTGAATCAATCGTTGTGTACCACCGTAACCGGCAATGAGTCCAAGATTGACTTCCGGTTGGCCAAACTTTGCATTTTCAGCCGCAATTCGTAAATGACAAGCCATAGACAATTCGCATCCT
>DAORKB010000025.1:0-22944 GCA_035439365.1 Bacteroidia bacterium | reverse complement strand
ATTTAATTTCTCAATACAGTTGTTGCACTCGCCTGAATCGTAGGCATAATGATTACATCATTGATGTTCACATGAGAAGGACGTGAAGCCGTCCAATATATTGTCTCAGCAATATCATCCGGCGTTAATGGCTGAACACCTTTGTAGACATTCTTGGCTTTCTCTTCATCACCTTTAAACCGCACAATGGAGAATTCGGTCTCTACCATACCTGGATGAATAGCAGTTACTTTGATATGATGCGGTAATAAATCAATGCGCATACTTTTGCTTAATGCATCAACAGCATGTTTGGTGGCACAATAAACATTTCCGTTGGCGTATACTTCTTTACCTGCAATCGAACCTAAGTTAACGATGTGTCCAAAACCATTGGCTGTCATTAATGGAACCAATGTGCGGGTCATGTATAACAAACCTTTGATATTGGTGTCGATCATTCTATCCCAATCATCTGTTACGCCCTCCTGGATAGAATTTAAGCCAACAGCCAATCCGGCATTATTGACAAGCACATTTATTTTTTTCCAGTTATCAGGAATACTTTTAACGGCTTCTTGTACTTCTTTTAAATTTCTGACATCAAAATTCAACGAGAGCACATCAATTTTGTGAGTATCTTTCAATAGTTTGGAAAAAGCCTCTAGTCGATCTTTTCGCCGGCCGGTGATGATTAAATTGTAACCATTTTTTGCGAAAATTTCTGCGGTTGATTTTCCTATTCCTGCAGTTGCTCCTGTAATAAATGCGATCATCTTCGTACTAAAATTTGTAAAAATTAAATATAACCAAAAGTAACAACTCTTTTTTAGATATGCTGTAGAATTAACTCGTGACCCGCTCCGGGTTTAAACGGCTGTTCTTCATTCCATAAGCAAAATAAATGATCAGTCCCAGGATCAACCAAACCAGGAAGCGTACCCAGTTTGCAACACCAAGCTCTGTCATCAGGTAAAAACAAGCCAAAAGCCCAAGTACAGGGATCAGTGAATAATTCTTTACATAGCTTAAAATGCTTACAACAACAGCTAAAATGAAAAATGCAAAATAGGGGATACGTTCCTGAAACACTTGTAAGCTTGAATAATCAGGATGTTCCGTATCCTTCAATCCAAAGAAGTTACTTAAAAATTCCGGAAATTGAATTTGGGTAAAAATCAAACTGATAATAAACAAAACAGGAACGATGAATTTGCCATTGATATAAGGCACCTGGAACTTTCCTGCTTCTTTTTCCTGGCGTGGTAAAATAAGAATACCTCCGCAAACCAACACAAATGCAAACAAAGTTCCGATGCTGCACAAATCGGTAACAAGGGCCGAGTCGAGGAACAGTGCGGGTACGCCTACTGATAAACCGGTTATAATCGTTGAAAAATAAGGTGTTTTGTATTTTGGATGGATTTTAGAAAAACTAGGAGGAAGTAAACCATCTCTACTCATGGTCATCCAGATACGTGGTTGTCCTACCTGGAAAACAAGTAATACCGATGTTGTAGCAACAACGGCACTCAGTGCAATAATACCTCCTAAAATATTCAATCCTCTTTCATTAAATGCATTTGCAAGAAAATCGGCTGTGTTTAATTTCGAGTAATGCACCATACCTGTTAGGACCAGCGCAATGAGCACATATAAAATAGTACAAATAATTAATGAATAGAACATTCCTTTTGGTAAATCCCGTTGAGGATTTTTACATTCTTCCGCAGTAGTGGAAATTGCATCAAAACCAATGTAGGCAAAGAATACGGCGGATACCCCTTTCATTACACCACTAAATTTATTAGGTAAAAAGGGCACCCAATTTTCAGGATTCACATAATAAAAACCGATGCCTATAACAGCCAGTACGACTATTAATTTAAAGGCTACCAGCAGGTTGCTCGCCTTTCTTGACTCTTTGATACCACGAAAAACAATGTAAGTAATAAAGGCTGTAATGGCTAATGCCGGAATATTTACAATAAACGGAATGGAACCAATGTGTGGTGCATTGATCCAGGTGTTGTGCAGGCTTTGAAAATTTTCTGCCGAAGGGTCACCAGCGGCCACTAATTCAAGGTATTTTGCACTAGCATTTTTTGCCTCTAAAAAACTGGTCGTAAGAAATTCGGGAATGTGAACACCTAAATTTTGAAGAAAACTGGTTAGATTTCCTGACCAGGAAATGGCAACGGTTATATTTCCTACGGCATACTCCATTACAAGATCCCAACCAATGATCCAGGCAACGATTTCACCAAATGCCGCATAAGAGTATGTATATGCACTTCCCGAAACCGGAATACGGGATGCAAACTCTGCATAGCACAAGGCAGAAAATCCGCAGGCTATGGCACAAATAATAAAAAGGAGAATAATACCCGGGCCTCCATCAAAACAAGCTTTACCAACGGTACTGAAAATACCTGCTCCGATAACAGCAGCTATTCCTAATCCTGTGAGGTCACGAACGGTAAGTACTCTGTTTAAGGAGTGTTCACTTTCCGATTCTTTGTTTTTTAAAATTTGTTCGGTTGATTTTTTACGAAATAGGCTAGAAAAATTCATAGTTTGCTAAATTGAGTAGCAAATGTAGAAATTTTTCGCAGATCGGTCTAAAACTCTATGTGCCCTATGTATCTATGTGGTTTGATTTTATTTAACCACATAGGGCACATAGCGTTGTGTTTATTATTGTTTTGGGTTCAACACATCGTTGCCAAAAATCTTTTGTAATACGGGCATTTTTTTAACAATTTTTTCTTTATCCAGCATCAATAAAAATCCAATTACCAAAAAAGGTAAAGCAGGAACTTTATACCGTGCAATTGCCCCCAATACAGGTGTTGTTTCGCCAATGATTAAAAACTGAATGATCACAAAAGAAAAGCAAAACAATACATACTCCCATTTAATTTCTGAATAAGGAAGACGATAAATTAAGCAAAGCGCAGCGATTACAAAAGTGAATAGATTTTCTACGCCAACAGGTAACATCATCGCCGACTTCATTTCGGTCGGGTAGGGACGAACAAATACGTTCCACAAGGCGATGGGGGCATTTTGTAAAAAACTGGTTAGTGTTGGTTGCAAGGGCGGAATTGAAATACGACTACCTGCGGCAGGTATATTTTGATGATTGGCATCCTGGTTTTGACCGGTTGCCAATGAATTGAATTCTATTTGTTTTTGAGTGAGCGTTACCAATGGATTTTGAATGGTGGTGTAGCGATCAATCGTTGTTCCAATTACAACGGTGGAAAGAATGACTACTGTATATTTTAATAAAAGTTTTTGTGTTCCTGTTTTCCGAATGATGAATAAAAAGAATAATCCTGGAGAGATGGCTAACCAGACATAAAACTTAGAAACTGCTGTTAATACGCCCATCACAGAACACATGAAAAATGTTTTCCAGTTAAAAGGCCGTTGAAAATAGTAAAGAAAAAGCCCTAACGTAAAAAACAGCAAGCCTTCTTTTAACACTCCTGAACCCCAGAAAAGAACGGAGGGCAAAAGGAAAACAGCGAAGAGCAGTTCTTTTTTTTTGTTCTTTAAAAAAGGTAAAAAAACTTTATAGATGGCTGTTAAACCGATGAAGGATATAAAGCAGATGAACACGGTATGAACCGTATAAAACCCAAGCGAAAAAAGGCGAATAAAGGCATTGAAACGAATAACAGTATGCCCGTCGTTGTATGAGCCCAAGCTATTTTTGCGAGCCCAATAATGCATTTTTGAATAGTATTCATCAAAGGCAGGGGTGTCATTTCCAATACCCAGCAACATTTTAAAATAATCAAGCGGCTTGGTTTTTAGAGCATTAAAAATAACCTCACTATCATCAAAGTATTTGTAAATATCAGCAGTAGCGCGGTTTGGGTAGTAAAATGTATAAATTGCCCATAACGAAAATCCAAAAAAAAGTTTCAAAACAAAGAGGAAAGACAAAGCAGGAGCAGATATGCCAGAAGTTCTGAAAAAAGGCAATCTGCATATCAGGAAAATAAAAAGAGATGAATAAGCGATTATTAAAAGGATTTCCAATGAAAGAGCTGTTTAATTTTTTTCAAATATACTATCAAAATATGTTGAAAACTCAAAATAAAAAAATAGGCTATATGCGGCAGTTTTTATGTAAATTTGCCCAGCCTTCGCTAAAGCTTCGGCCGGCGCAGTCCGCCTCATTTCATGCAAAATCAGTTCAATCAAATAATAAAGTATGTCAGCAACAACACAGGATCAATTAACCACTGTAGAAACAGCAAAAAAATTAGGATTACTTCCGGAAGAGTTTGAGAAGATAAACAGTATTTTGGGAAGAGTGCCTAATTTCACAGAACTGAGTATTTTTTCTGTTATGTGGAGTGAGCATTGTTCTTACAAAAACTCAATCGTATGGTTGAAAAAATTACCGAAAAAAGGGCCTTATATTCTTGCTGAAGCAGGTGAGGAAAATGCCGGTTTGGTTGATATTGGTGATGGTTTGGGTTGTGCCTTTAAAATAGAATCTCATAATCACCCATCTGCATTAGAGCCTTATCAAGGGGCAGCAACAGGTGTTGGTGGAATTAATCGTGATATTTTTACAATGGGAGCAAGACCCATCGCTCAACTAAACTCTTTGCGTTTTGGAGATATTAAATTGGATAAAACCAAATGGCTGGTAAAAGGTGTTGTAAAAGGAATTGGTGATTATGGAAACGCTTTTGGAATTCCAACAGTTGGTGGTGAAGTGTTTTTTGATGATTGTTACAATGTCAATCCATTGGTAAATGCCATGAGTGCCGGTATTGTAAAAAAGGGAGAAACCGTTTCGGCAATTTCCGAAGGTGTAGGCAACCCGGTTTATATTGTTGGGTCAGCAACGGGTAAAGATGGAATTCATGGGGCCACATTTGCTTCTGCGGATATTACAGAAGATTCAGCAAAAGATTTACCGGCTGTACAAGTTGGTGATCCCTTTCAAGAAAAACTATTACTGGAAGCGACACTGGAAGTTATTAAAACGGGTGCTGTTGTGGGAATGCAGGATATGGGTGCGGCTGGAATAACCTGTTCAACTTCCGAGATGAGTGCGAAAGGTGAGCATGGAATGGAGATATGGTTAGATAAAGTGCCTACCCGCCAGGCGAACATGCAACCGTTTGAAATTTTGCTTTCTGAATCACAAGAACGTATGCTTATTGTGGTAAAAAAAGGTAGAGAAAAAGAAGTTGAAAAAGTATTCGAAAAATGGGATCTGAATTGCGAAATTATTGGTAAAGTAACGGACACCAAGCGATTGCAATATTATATGGATGGCGCATTGGTAGCTGATGTTCCAGCAAAAGATCTGGTTTTGGGAGGAGGGGCACCTGTTTATCACCGCGAGTATAAAGAACCGGATTATTATAAAGAATCTAAGAAATTTAAAATTGAATCAATTGAGGAACCAACCGATTTGAAAGCAGTTGCTAATTTCTTAATTGCGCATCCAAATATTGCTTCCAAACAATGGGTTTACAATCAATACGATTCGATGGTAGGTACTGTAAACATGAGTACCAATGCCCCCTCAGATGCAGCGATTGTTAACATAAAAGGAACGAACAAAGCAATTGCTTTAAAAATAGATTGCAACTCCCGTTATGTAAATGCAGATCCTGAAGCAGGGTGCGCGATTGCCGTTTCTGAAGCAGCACGTAACATCGTTTGTAGTGGAGGTGAACCTTCGGCCATTACCAATTGTTTGAATTTTGGTAACCCTTATAATCCGGAAGTGTATTGGCAATTTGTTGGAGCCATTAAAGGAATGGGAAGTGCCTGCATTAAATTTGAAACACCTGTAACCGGAGGAAATGTTAGCTTTTATAATCAGTCATCTTATGAGGGACCTGTGTTCCCAACACCCACAATAGGTATGCTGGGCGTGTTGAAAGATAAGTCAAAACGCATGACATTGAGTTTTAAGAATGAAAATGATTCAATCTATTTGATTGGTTCTTCAAAAAACTGTATCTCTTCTTCTGAGTATCTATATTCCTATCATAAAGTAAAAAATTCACCAGCGCCTTCATTTAATTTGGATGAAGAGTACGAAGTTCAACAAGCCGTAAAAAAAATAATTAAAGAAGGTGTTATTCAATCGGCGCACGATTGTGCTGATGGAGGGTTATTTATTACATTGCTGGAAAGCTCTATGTTGAATGGTTTGGGCTTTGATATTAACGCTGATGAAATGGTTCGGAAAGATGCATTTTTATTTGGGGAAGCACAAAGCCGTGTAATTGTTTCTGTAAAAAAATCAGATGAAGATAAATTTATTGATCTGATGATGTCAACCAAAGCAGAATTTGAATATCTTGGTGATGTGAAAGGAAAAGAAATGATTATTGATGGAGAATCATTCGGTAAGGTAAGTGAAGCAAAAACTATATTTGATAATGCGTTGGGAGTGCTGTTGAAATAAATGTATTATTTATTTTAAAGACCTAAACTATGTCATTAAAAAAAGCAGTAACATTTTCGTTTGCGATTTGCGTTACTGCTTTTTCATTTGCACAAACTACTGCAAGAGAATATTATGAAAAAGCTGTAGAAGCTGAAGCAGGAGCTAATTACACCAAGGCGCTTGAAATGTTGTACCATTCCTTACAGTTAAATGTAAAATACGATAGTGCTTATTGCCTGAATGGAATTGTTTATTATAAGCAAGGGAATTTTGATTTGGCCATCAAACAGTTAGATAAAGCACTCGCCATTCAACCCAGCTACTTTGAAGCATTTTATGCGCGTGGCATCGCTAAAGCCGAATTACAAGATTATATCGGAGCTGTTAAAGATTTTAATAAAGCTGTTCTCATCAATCAAACAAATCCTAAACTATATTATAACCTGGCCCTTGCAAAAGCACATTTGGATGACTATGCGCATGCAATTGATGATTTGGATAAAGCCATAAGTCTTAAAAATGATTATGTTCAGGCATACTACAGCCGTGGATACTGGAAGGACATGGTAGGTGATTATGAAGGGGCTATCGCAGATTATAGAAAGGTAATTGAGTTGGATAAATATTACAGAGAAGCGTATATGGCTTTGGCTACAACCTTATATCAACACGGAGAAAAAGAAAAAGCCTGCGACTTGTATCGGCAAGCGGGTGATAAAGGAAGTTTTATGGCAGAAGAATTAATCAATAAATTTTGTAAATAAATTGAATCGACTCTACTCTTTTTTACCGGGATTTATGCTAGTGATGATGCAATCGTTGACTGCGCAAGTGGTAATGGATGGTCGCAATATTATAAACCAGGTAGAATGCAATCATACACGATTGGGGAGTATCGAGTTGAATGTGAAGCAAACCAATCCACCCTATTCCTATAGCTGGAATAGCGGACAGACAACTCCCCAAATTACGGACCTTGAACCTGGTGAATACATTGTTAAAATTGTGGATTCCAAAGGAGCTGATACGACACTTCATTTCAAAATTATTCAGTTGGAATGTGAAATGACCCCGGAAATTTTTTTTACACCAAACGAAGACGGATACAATGATACCTGGGGAATCAGTTATGCATTGCATTTCTCCAATTCTTTAGTAGTGGTGTATAACAAATTAGGACAAAAAGTGTATGAGTTTACCGGAAGGTATGAACATGACGATGAGTGGGATGGCACAGATTTATTAGGAAAGCCGTTGCCTATGGGTACCTATTATTTTATTGTGTATTCCGATAAATCAGATAAAAATAAGTATAGAAAAGGAACCTTATCAATTATTCGCTAATTGAAAAAACGAGCACTCATATTTTTATTTCTGTTTGCATTGCTTCGAATAGAGGCTCAACAAACAACGCATTACACCCAATTCATGTTAAATGAATACGGTTCTAATCCCGCAGTAGCCGGAGCAAACAATAGCGGGATTAATTTTTTGATTGGTAGAAGAACCCAATGGATAGGTTTTGATTATGCGCCCGAAACAAATTTTGCGAGTTGCTTTTTTCAAGTGGGTAGAAAAGGGATTCGCTATTATTGGCACGGCTTCGGTGCCTACATTGAAAATGATAAGTATGGTGTTTTTAATAATCAATTAATAACAGTTTCCTACGCTATCCATTTTAAAATTATCCGTGATTATCGTTTAAGCTTAGGGCTTGCAAGTGGGGTAAAGAATCTGGCCCTTAGCAATCTTGTGTTTAATTTAAGTGATCCGGCACTTACAACAAAAAGTCCTAACGTATGGATCCCTACTGTTATTCCAGGTATTTATCTGAGTTCAAAAAAAATTACGGCGGGGATCGGAATAAAGGATCTCTACCAAACTCAATTGAAACAAGGCAATAAATCCATTGGGTTGGATAATAATCTGACACCAACCGCATACATTACCGTTAGTCGCAAATTCCGTTCGACGGAGTATGATTATGTATATATTCCTGCAATACAACTTCAACAAGCCTTGAATGGAGGTATTCCCGCTGTTGATTTGAATTTTATTGCATTGTATCGTGGACGTGTGGGTATGGGAGTTTCATATCGTGTTCAGGATGCTTTTTCTGCAGTACTGCAAATAAGGGTTCTGAAGAATGTTATCATCGGACTTTCTTACGATTACTCTCTTTCAAGATTTCGCGATGTAAAACCGCATTCTCTCGAAGGCATGCTAGGGTTTTCACCAATAGCGAGTGGAGAAGAAGAGTTCAATACCACAAAAGCTTCGAAATGTCCAACCTTTGATTTCTGATCGGAAGAAGTAAGTGAAACGAACAAACAAAAATAATTAACAAAAACAACAAACAAAAACATGAAGAATCAGTTATTAATAGCCATGTTATTTTTTTGCGCGTTAGGCGTAAATGCACAAACAAAAGAACATAATTTAGGAATTACAGCAGGTGTCTACATTCAGCAATATAATGGGAATTTAGGGAATAGTTTTTTTAAATTTAATACCGCCTGTTTTGGTGGTGCAACAGTAAATTTTGCGATGTATTTGAACAAATCATTTGACGTAAATGTAGTCGGGTCAATTGGTGATTTTGGATATTGTCAAACGGAAGCTGATGCAAGCAGAGTTGTTTCGCTTTCATTAAGATGTCCTGGCTGTGTGGATAGAATTGGAATGGGGGAGCTGAGATCACGAATGGTTTCAGGAAATGTTGCTGTTAAATATAAATTTGCAAATGGTTTTTTTCTGAAAGAAGAAGCAAAAATAGCTCCCTATGTATATGCTGGTGTGGGAATCAATCGTTTGACCGACAATATGAAGAGGCAATGCGTTAATGTGGGAAATCATTTTTCAGTGAATTCCGGTGTAGGTGTTACTTATAATATTAACAAGCGATTGAATATTGGTTATAATCTGGGTATTGCTTGCTTTGTAACTAAGAAAGTATATGCGACTAGTGAGTCAGCTATTGATGATCATGATCCTGATGCAGATGATATTAAAATGGAAAAAAGAAGAGATTTTGGAATGCAAAATGCCTTGTCAATAGGAATAAACTTCTAATAGCTATAATCTGAAAAAAGCCCATGTGTCTTTGTGTTGATTTTATTTGACACATAGATGCATGGGTTTTTCATTATCGGATGTGTGTATTTGGAGAGTCTATTTTCAATAAATTATTTTAATTCTCTTATTTTTGCAGCGTGAAAGAATTTTTATCAAAAGTTTGGCGTTTCATCTGGAAAACGGTCCTTTGGTTTTTTGGACTGAGTATCCTTACAGTTATTATATACAGATGGATACCAGTGCCGGTTACCCCACTTATGATCATTCGTTGTGTGGAGCAAAAAATAGATGGTAAAGCGTTAAGGCTGAAAAAAGATTGGGAGCCCTTGGAAAACATTAGCAGGAATTTACAATTAGCTGTTGTTTGTTCAGAGGATCAACATTTTATCGATCATAGCGGATTTGATTTTGAAGCCATTGATAAAGCAATAAAATACAACGAGCATCACAAACGCAAACGTGGAGCCAGTACCATTAGTCAGCAAACAGCCAAGAATGTTTTTTTATGGTCTGGAAGAAGTTGGGTACGCAAAGGATTTGAAGTGTATTTTACTTTTTTGATTGAATGTTTGTGGAGCAAGGAGCGCATCATGGAAGTATACCTGAATGTGATTGAAATGGGAGATGGTGTTTATGGTGCCCAGGCAACTGCCAACTATTTTTTTCATAAAGATGCTTCTCATTTATCCAGAAGTGAAGCGGCGTTAATTGCTGCGGTGCTACCAAATCCAAGACGTTTTTCTGTCGCACGACCAACCGGATATATCCTTAAAAGGCAGGGTTGGATCATTCGTCAAATGGGACTTTGGGGGACGATTCAGTATGATGAGGATGAAGAGACCTCTAAAAAGAAATAGTATCAGTCGTGTGCCCTTCGAACTGACATCAGCCCACACTGTATCACAACATTCTGCAGATTAATACAATATTTTACACCGCGGTAGTAATGCTTTTAGTATGGCAATATCATATTCCTTAAATCCGTTTCCTCTCAAATCCAATAGTTCCAGGTTCTTTAGAAGCGAAATATAATCAGGAATGGTTGTAATTTTATTGTTTTGTAAAGAAAGGTATTTCAGATTTGTTAATTTAAAAAGGCTCTTGGGAATAACACTTATTTGATTTTTATCCAGCACCAGCAATTCAAGTGTATTGACTTTGCAAAGCGAAGGCGGAATTTTTGTTAAACCGCACATTACAAACGTTACACTTTTAAGTCGCTTAAATTCTTTAAAAGATGCCGGCAATGTGTCTAACCGTGTATTGTACAATAGAAGCGTGTTTAAATTGGAAAGATATCCGAATGAATTTGGAAAATTAAATGTATCGGCCTTATTGTTTTGAATGGTTAATGTTCTTAACCTCCTTAAATAAGCAATATCATGCGGTAATGAATCGAGTTTTGCACCATGAATATTTAATTCTGCCAATTGGGATAGTTTACCAAAATCTTTAGGTAAAGATTGAATAGGATTGGAGATGCATGAAAAATAAATCAGGTTGCTTAAGTTGGAAAACCCTGAAGGTAATTCTGTAACACCATTATCGGTTAATTGAAGTGCTGCTAAATCAGTTAGTTTGCCAATTTTAGAAAACGCTTTTGGATCAACAGTCTGGTAATCCAGTTTTAACCGATATACTTGCTTTACATCTTTGAGTGCTAATTTTAAATCGGTATACGTATCGCCGGGAGGAGCATATTTATCAAACGGATCCATATCATCATCTTGCGCAAAGCAACATGTAAAAGAGAGCACAAACAGGATAAACAGGCTTTTTCTCATAGGCAATCAGGTTGTAGAATTAGTTCTCTTCGATGATATCAATAATTTTTTCCAGTTTTTTATCATCGTATTTTCCGGAAGTGGCATAAGCAATTTTTCCGGTTTTATCCAGTACAAAGAAATAAGGAGTGTCCTTTTTCTCAAAGTTAAGTTCTTCTTTATACGATTTATCACCTTGGTAAAAAAGCAAATAGTCATACATCTCTTTATCTGTATGTGATTTTATCTTTTCTTTAGATTGCTTGCTGGTTAATTGATTTAACCCGGTAAACATGGGGATAAAATACAGGTTCACATCATAATCCACATGTACATCAAAGGCATCGGCCTTTGAAGCATCTACTTTAACAATAAATTTATTATAAATAGGATTGATCCATGTTTTCAAATCTTCTTCTGCGCCATTGCTAAAAGCCAGGCCGAGTAAGGTGTATTTACCTTTTGTGTCAACCGGTAAATTCACTTTTTTACCATTGTAATTTTCGCAAACCATATTTGGAAACATTTTTCCTTCAATACCATCGGTAGGTTTAAAGGATATTCCGGTAAGTCCAATGAAGAGAACAACTAATACAAATCGTTTCATGATGCTTAAATTTAAGAATTAATAATTTAATTATTCGTTCTTTAAGATGTTGGGTAGTTTTTCTTTACTTAATTCTCCCGGGCCAATTTTTACAAGAAAAACACATTGGCCGTTTTCAAGATCCTGCTGCATTTCCTTTTTTAAAAGTTGCATTAGGGTATCATAATCACCAAACAACTGTGTAGATAGTCCATTCACCTCAACACGAATATTTTTGGTTTGTTTTACACGTTGAATGAATGCAATAACACGAGCTGCATAATCATTGCTCAACGCATACATGCTTATTTCTATGGTTGCTAACATTTTCTATATAAGTTACTAATATGTTGTCAGTTTGATCGCATGCCGCCTTAGCTTTAGCGATGGAGCAGCGTAGTGGAGAACTACTTGTTGAGTTCTGCAAAAATTTTATCAGCCTTAAATTTTTTAGCTGGTTTTCCTTTACGGATTATTTTGATATGCACAATGATATCATCTTGTATGATTGCATTTACTACATCTTGTCCCGTAACAACATGACCAAAAATAGTATGATGTTGATTTAACCAGGGAGTTGCAACATGCGTAATAAAAATTTGTGAACCATTTGTTCCGGGTCCAGCATTGGCCATCGCTAAAATACCAGGGCCGGTAAAATTTAAATCCGGTATAAATTCATCTTTAAAGGTATATCCGGGTCCACCGGTACCATTTCCAAGTGGATCGCCACCTTGAATCATAAAATTAGGGATTACCCGATGAAATTTCAGGCCATCATAAAATGGAATCTTTTCTGCTTTTGCATTGTTTTTAATTTTTCCTTCTGCCAGGCCAACAAAATTGGCTACTGTTAAAGGTGTTTTTTCAAATTCCAATTGCAGGAGTATTTTTCCTTTATTGGTTTCTATTTCAGCATATAAACCGTTTTCAAGTTTTGGTTTTTTATCTTTTGCTAAAGCGCTATTAAAAGCAAGGATTAAAAATGTACAAGTTAAAATGATATTCTTCATACGTAATCTAATTAAATTTTTTGTAAAAATAACATTAGAAAGGAGAAATGGAAACGGATGTTGATAAAAGATGAGATATTAGATGTAAGATTTAAGATATTAGATACTCGTTGTAGAGGAAATACTAAGAAATAATCATAATTTCGTAACTAAGTCTAAGATCTAACATCTAATATCTTACATCTATATATGAAAGTTTGTATTGCAGAGAAACCGAGTGTAGCCAAAGAAATTGCAGAAATTGTTGGTGCAAAGCAACGCAAAGAAGGGTATTTTGAAGGTAATGGGTACCAGGTTACCTGGAGTTTTGGACATTTATGCGAACTAAAAGAACCGCATGAGTATGATTCTGCCTACAAGGAGTGGAACCTCAACATGCTCCCGATTGTACCAACAAAATTTGGTATCAAATTAAAAAACGATAAGGGAATTGAAAAACAGTTCCATATTATTTCCACTTTATTTGAACATGCTGAAGAGGTTATTAACTGTGGTGATGCCGGGCAGGAGGGAGAATTGATTCAGCGCTGGATATTTTCAAAAGCAAATTGTAAAAAACCACTGAAACGCTTATGGATCTCCTCACTTACTGAAGAAGCCATCCGAGAAGGGTTTAAAAACTTAAAGGAAGGAAAGGCTTATGAGAGCCTTTATTATGCCGGTTATTCAAGGGCAGCTGCAGATTGGTTGTTGGGTATGAATGCGACCCGTTTATTCACGATTAAATACGGAAACGGAAAACAGGTTTTATCTATCGGTAGGGTGCAAACGCCAACATTGGCAATGATTGTAAAACGACAGTTGGAAATCAATGATTTTAAATCGGCTGTTTTTTTTGAATTAAAAACGAAGTACAGAGAGGTTGTTTTTAATGCAACACGTGATCGTTTTGATGAAAAAGAAAAAGAAACAGCGGAAAGTATTGTTGCAACATTAAAAGATAACCCTTTTACAGTAACAAGTGTTGAACAAAAGAAAGCGAAGGAAACCGCGCCCCGTTTATTCGATTTAACTTCATTGCAGGTTGAGTGTAATAAAAAATTTGGCTATTCTGCTGATGATACGTTGAAAGTAATACAAAATTTATACGAGAAAAAATTAGTAACCTATCCTCGTGTAGATACGACTTATTTACCAAATGACATGTATCCTAAAATTGCCGGTATCATTGGTAATATGCGTAATTATGAAGCATTGATAAAACCATTGTTAGAGGCACCGATACGTAAATCTGCAAAAGTATTTGATGATAAAAAAGTAACAGATCACCATGCCATTATACCTACGGGTGTTCATGCACAAGGATTAGTGGGAAATGAAGCGCTGGTATATGATACAATTGCCAAACGCTTTTTGGCAGCTTTCTATCCCGATTGTGAAGTAATGAATACAGTCGTTTTAGGGGCAGTCAAAGAAATTGAATTCAAGGCAAATGGAAAACAAATATTGGATCCGGGTTGGCGATTGGTGTATAACAAGGAAGCAGTTGATGAGGATGAAAAGGAAGAGACGCAGATTTTACCTGCTTTTGAAAAAGGTGAATCAGGGGCACACGACGTTTTTTTAGCAGAAGGAAAAACATCTGCACCTAAGCCATTTACGGAAGCTACTTTGTTGAGAGCTATGGAAACTGCAGGTAAACAAGTAGATGATGAGGAGCTAAGAGATGTCATGAAAGATAATGGAATTGGACGGCCTTCCACGCGAGCTGCGATCATTGAAACCTTGTTCAGAAGAAATTATATTAAGCGTGAACGAAAAAATGTAGTACCCACGATTACAGGTATGGAACTGATAAGAGTAATTAATAACGAGTTGCTGAAATCAGCGGAGATGACTGGTAAATGGGAATATAAATTAAGACAAATTGAAAAGGGAGACTACCAGGCCGAAGCATTTTTACATGAAATGAAAAGCATGGTGAGTGAGTTGGTGATTCAGGTAAAAAGTGAAAGTGCACAACGTATCCAGATTGCAAGTCATGTGCCGGACCTGAAAAAAGAGGAAGTATTGGAATGTCCGAAATGCAGAAAAGGAACCATGCTGAAAGGTAAAACGGCTATGGGTTGTAGCGAATTTAAAAATGGGTGTACATTTAAAGTACCATTTGATTTTAAAGGAAAGAAATTAAGCGAAAGTCAGCTAACAGGTTTAATAAAGAAAAAGAAAACATCAACAATAAAAGGCTTTAATACGGCATCGGGCAAAAAGGATGGAGTATTGGAACTGAATGAACAATTTGATATTGTTTTTAATGAAGTTGTTCAACAGGAAAAAAGTAAAAAGGAAGATCGTTCAGGACTTTGTCCGAAATGCAATACTGCTGCTATTATCAAAGGCGGTAGCGCTTATGGGTGTGCAGCCTGGAAGAGCGGTTGTGATTTTCGCTTGCCATTTGAATTTATGGGTAAAACAATAACAGAAGCACATATTCAAGGACTTCTAAAAAAAGGCGAAACGGCTGTTATAAAAGGTCTATCCAAAGGGAATATAAAAATAAATGCAAAGTTGAAACTGGATGAAACGTTTCAATTAACGGCCATTGAGTAGAAATTTCTCACTAAACCAATCCCACCATCTTCAAGTCAGACTTTTAAGTAAATAGATTCCTCTTCGCTCTTTTATTTATACAGTGTGTGTGGTAATGAGCCTGTAACAAACTAAATAAATTATTATTAAACCCTCAGTCCATCATAAAAAAACTAATTACTTTAATGACACCCGTATTATTAAGCGGTGTACTCCTGGCTCAACAACGATCCACACACCTTCAGGAGAATGTAAAAACATTTACAGAAAAATTTTTGAATATTGATACACGGGCAGGTAAAAACACGATAACTGTTCCAGTAAGCAATGCAATAGCATTTGAGATAGAAGTAAACATTAATAACAACGAGGAAGGTGACTACAAAGTAGTAGGCGGAGTTAAAGGCTACGAACAATCGACTTTTGCTTTTTACGGAAATGAAAAAGCCATTGAGGGACATATTCTTTTTTTGAAAACAAAAGAAGCATATGATTTAAGTACCGATAAAAGTGGTAATGTAGTGTTTGCGCCAACAGATATCACAAAAATTATAGGTTGGGATGAATATAATTATACAGATGAAGAGCGTGTTCCTCAAAGAGAACATACCTCCGAAGAAATACTGGAAGCGCAAAAAACAATGGCCATTCCTCAGCACGAAAGTATGCCAGGTGCTGCAGGTGTGCTTTATCTTGATTTTGATGGTGAAGTATCGAAAAGTGAATGGAACGGCGGAAACACCATTAATGCTGCAGCATTGAATTGGGCAACACAAAATCCACAGAACATTACCAATGCCTGGAAAATGGTTGCTGAAGATTACAGTCCATACCAGGTGAATGTTACAACAATCAGATCGGTATATGACAATGCACCTAAAAATCAGCGGATGATGTGCATTTATACCACAACCAAAACTGCGGCTCCACAATTTGGAGGAGTTGCGTATCTGGGTTCTTTTGCAGATGGGAAAGGTAACCCTTGCTGGGCTTATTTTAATCAGGAGTTTAAAGGAGAAGCCGAAACAGGTGTCCACGAATTTGGTCATACCGTTGGCTTGCAACATGATGGAGATAGCAATTCCGGACAGGATTATTATTTAGGTCATGGACAATGGGGGCCAATTATGGGAGCTTCTTATGGACCAACCAAACGCCCGATTTCTCAGTTTAGCAAAGGAGAATATACCGGTGCCACCAATAAGACGCAGGACGATGTTCAAACAATACCAAATTATATTAAAGCCGGTTTTAAAGTAGATCAGCATAGCAATACAATTACAGGTGCCACCAAGCTAAAAACAGATGGTGCCGGCGTTGTTAAAGCAGAAGAGAATTGGGGAATCATCGAAAAAAGAACTGATTTAGATGTTTTTACATTTACAACAACAGGTGGGGATGTAAAATTTGACATTAATCCGGCAGATGACTTTTTGGATCATCCTGACTTAGATATTCAAGCTCGTTTATTGGACAGTCAAGGCAATGAACTGGCGATATCAAATCCTACCGGATTGAATGCAACGATTTCAAAAAATTTAGCAAAAGGAACTTATTTTATTGAGATTGATGGAGTGGGTTATTTGAATCCATCAAATACAGGTTATTCTGATTATGGATCATTGGGCTATTTTGATATAGCAGGTTCTTTTCCAGAATTATCAACCGGTATAGATGTAGAAGATAAACCAATTGACGTGTCAATATTTCCAAGTCCATCAAAAGATATCGTTAATATTATTTTGCCATCTGTACAACGAAACGAAGTTTCTGTAGTAAATGCGTTGGGTGAAGTAGTTTACAGCACAATATTTACAGGTAATTTAGTAGTTGATATGAGTAACCAAGCCAACGGAGTTTATTTGTTTAAAATCAATGCTGGTGGTCAAACGGTATCAAGAAAAATAATCGTACAACATTAAAATACAGCATATAGCATAAGGCAAATTCCTGATTGTCACTTAAAATTTGTTATCTTAACCGGAGGATAATCCCCTCCGGTTATTGAGATAACAGTATTTATTCAGAAATCTCGCTTGAAAAATAGAATAAGATGAAGCAAAGTGATGTGCTTTATGATTTGATTAAATCCCTTACCGGAAACGAAAAAAGATTTTTTAAAATCTATGCTTCCCGCCATGTTACCTCCGGAAAAAACAACTATGTAAGGCTTTTTGAGGCGATAGACAAGTTAACCGTTTACGATGATAAAAAGTTAAAGAGTCAACTCAAAATTGTATCATCCGGCAGTAATTTTTCAGTTGAAAAAAATTACCTGTATAACCTCATCCTGGAGTGTTTGGATATTTATCATAAAGATTCTTCTGTTGACAGGCTCATCAACAAATACATGAATATAGCACGGATACTTTCTGAGAAAAGGCTGGATAAGCAAAGCCTTACTATCATTAAAAAGGCAGAGGCAATTTCTGAAAAATACAATCGGTTTGAGAACATCATCACATTAACAGTTTTAAAAAAGAATATTGGTTTTGTGAATGATTCAATTACCCTTGCTGATCCGGATACTTATTACAATGAGCTTTTTAAAAATATCAATAAATTAAAAACGAAGGTAGAATACACAAAGGTTCGGGATGCTTTGCTATTCAGACGAAAACAGAGTGGTCCGGTAAAAAATACAGATGATGTGCTGGAGCTGAATACCTTCAATTTAACTCCTTATTTCAGGGATTTTACACGCGTTGATTCGCAAGATGCAAATATTTTTTATCTCCTGGCTAAACTTGAATATTACCGAATTTTACGAGATGCCCGAAAATGTCGAACATATTGCCTTAAGCTGATTTCAATTTTTGATCAGCATCCTTATCGGATAACAGATCATATGAATTTGCTTATTTATACACTGAATGTTTTTATTGTGGAGCGTCTGTATAAAACGAAAGATGAAGCAGAACAAGCATTAAAAAAAATTAAGGCACTTCCGGGATTATTCGGAAAAAAAACGCTAAAAATTGATTTAGAAGTAAAAATATTCGAAGTGTATTGTACCTGTATTACCGATATAGCACTACAATTCCGGGATTATGAATCGGCGCTTCCCAGCATTTCAGAAACAGAGAAAGGTTTGAAAAAATTTCAAAATTCCATTTCTCCCATTTTTAAACTGGTAGCAAGATCAAATGTGGCTTGTATTTATTTTGGTGTAAAGCGATATAAGGAGTCTCTAAAATGGTGCAATGATATTTTGAATGATCATACAGAGCACCGTGATGATATCTTGTATGTTGTGCATATCTTATATTTGCTCAATCATTTTGAATTGAAGAATCACGTTATTCTCCCTAATTTGATGAAGGCTGCCTATCGTTTTTTTTACAAGAAGAAAAGGGCTTATCAGTTTGAAAATCTTTTTTTTTAATACCTCACACTTTTTCTTCGGAGTGAAACAAAAAAAGAACAGAAGCAATTATTTATTTCTTTTCGTGAAGAGTTGATTCCACTGCGGGAAAATAAATTGGAAAATTTGATCTTTAACGATATTGATATTAATTGGATGGATCGATCACAAACTCGAAAATCAGTAGTGATATATCCTGTGTCTTTATTTTTTTGTTGCTGTTAAATTCAAATAATTATACAAATCCTCTAATTCTTTTGGTGGTGAATAGGATGGATCACCCCAGATCACTTTTAACGTATCTATTTGAATGAAGTAATAAACGTTGTAAGGATGATTAATTTTAGAAAAGGCGTCTTTATTCAAATGCCCCAATTTTTCACGAACAAGTTTCAATTCCTCGGCCGTTATAGATTTAATTAATTGTGGTTCCCCTTCTCCCGAATTCGATTTATAGATATCTCCATTTTCCTTCAGACGATATTCTGTAACAGCACCAGTGAAACCACCTCCGGAACCAAATTTAATCTCTTTGAAATGTTGATCAGATGCACAATTAGAGGCATTTAAAAAAATGAAGACCAGAGAGCTAAGAAATAATTTCATAAATTAATGAGTTAAGAATTAGTATGGAAACAAACCTGCCGGATATGTGTTGAATCCTCTTTGCTGCATGGAGTTACCAGGTATTGAGTTTGGACCAATAGGATTGTTATAATATGGATTCAATGTATTTCCCTGACTGATATTTGTTTGAATGCTGATCGTAGTACTTGGGTTAACTTTATATTCCAGTCCTAAAGATGTAGCATTCATGCTCTTTTGATTACGATTGGTGAAAGAAGGTGCTTGATACAATACACTTCCGGATAACGTTAAACGGTTGTTCAATTCATACATTCCGCCAACCTGAATGATGTTACCTGTAAAAGAGGTATTGCGATTAAGGTAATTATTATCGGTAATTCCGCCTGTAATGAATCGATTTCCGGTAAGGTTATAATGAATAAGTCCGGCGCAAACAGCAAACTTAGGGCTTACACGATATTTTATTGATGGGGCAATGAACGTATAGGTTGAAGCGTATTTAGAGTTGAAAAAGCTCACCCCGCCCCCCAGGGAAACAGCTGCATTAACACGGTTTGGTTTGGTTGCAGACCATTTGTTTGGATTCGTGTAATAGCTTGTATCGCTTTGTGCAATACTACTTATAGCTATACTGGATAAAAAAATAAAGGTTATTAACTTCTTCATGTGGAATATAAAGTGAATCAAAGTTAACTAAAAAGAATTAAAAAAATTAACTTTGTAAGAATGAGACATAAATGAGTCAGGAAAGACGTGTTAATTCCTGTTTCTTAGCAAAATTAAACACATAAACTGTATGAAGTTATTTGTTAAAAATATTGATTCCTCCATTAATGAAATGCAACTGGAAGGATTGTTTGCTCAATTTGGAAAAGTTGTATCAACAAAAATCGTTTACGATACGATTACTTGGGAATCGAAAGGGTTTGCATTTTTGGAGATGGTAAAAAAGGAAGACGCTTTAAAAGCCATTGAGGCCTTAAATGGTAAAGAAATAAAGGGGCGTGAATTAATTGTTCAGGAAGCTGTTGATAAACGCAGGTAGGCCTTCGCTAAAGCTACGGCCTACGCAGTAGGCTTTTGCTTTTTAAGTTACGGTCTACGCAGTAGGCTTTTGTTTTTTAAGTTACGGTCTACGCCATGGGCCTTTTTAGTAAAGCCTCGTTTGTCACCATTCATAGCTTAGAAAAGGAAGAAAAGCTATGACCTATGCAGTGTTTTTTATTTAAAGTTTATTTCATGATGTGGAGATTGATTTTATGTTTTGTTTTTTTAGTTTTTATACAATTTTCTTGTTCTGATACGAAGTCGAGTGCTCCCGTAGAGGAAGTGTTATCAGAAGCTGTTTCGAATGACAGTATTAATAAAATTCTTAAAAAAATTCATGCAACCGAAAAAGCTAAGTCATTAGCGGCTCTGTTTAAGCAGAAGTCGAAAAAGGGCCGTTTTAACGGATGTGTCCTTATTGCTCAACAGGGGCAGGTTATTTACGAATCATCATCCGGTTATTCTAATATTAAAAGCAAAGAACTGCTCAGTTTAAACTCAGCCTTTCAATTAGCCTCTACATCAAAAACCTTTACAGCTGCAGCAATTCTTAAGTTAAAAGATGAAGGCAAGCTGAAGGTAACAGATACTTTACAGAAATATTTTCCGAGTTTTCCCTATAAAAATATTACGATACATGATTTATTGACGCACCGGTCGGGATTGGGGAACTACCTGTATTTCGGAGAACCGCTTTGTGATCAGGGAAATTGTTACAGGGGGACAATTCTGAATAATGCCAATTTATTGAATATGATGTTGAATGAACGGCCTGCCACGTATTTTGTGCCAGCACGGAAATTTGCTTATTGCAATACCAATTATGCATTATTGGCGCTCATTGTCGAGCAGGTGTCGGGATTGAGTTTTCCTGATTATATGGAAAAAGAGGTGTTTGAACCTTTAGGAATGCATAATACATGGGTTCACACAGCGGCAAATGATGCAAAACATAAGAATAAGACAGTGGGGCATACATCTTCCGGAAAGCTTGAAGAATCTGATTACGGGGATGAGGTATTGGGTGATAAAGGTATTTATTCGACAGTAAGTGATTTGCTCATTTGGGATCAATCCCTATACACCGAAAAACTACTAAAAAAGGAAACGTTGGAGGAAGCATTTACCGGTTATAGCAATGAGCATAAGGGAAAACGTAATTATGGTTATGGGTGGAGAATAATCGATAACGGTAAAGGTAACAAAGCCATTTATCACAATGGCTGGTGGCATGGCTATAATGCTGTGTTTTTCCGGCGTCCAGCCGATCGTACCACAGTGATCATCCTTTCTAACCGCGATAACCATAGTTTATATCAAATTCAGGATATCCTGGAGATCCTGGATCCCCACATTTATACGGAAAATGTAGAGGAATGAGTAAAAAAATCTACATGTTGTGTCGTAAATATTCGTACTTTTGAGCCCGAAATATTGCTACAAAACGTTTCAAGCTATCTGTTAATAGTGGATACACAAGCGCACTTGCATTAAAAAGTTGTTTGGTATAGTTATTAATAAATGGTAAACAAATGAAAAACACAAATCATTTATAAAACAAAATCGTATGAAAAAACTAATTTATTTGATCGCTTTTTTACCATTAGCATTCGGCTGTGGAAATGAAAAACACGAAAGTGTATTATCCGTAGAAGATAGTTTAAGAGCGGTAACTGGAGGGTATCAAGTAAGGATTCAGGATCAGGATTCTAGCATTCAATCCTTCATTCAGGGGTACAATGAAATTCAAGCGAATTTAGATGCCATTAAAGAAAAAGAAAAAATGGTTTCTACAAACAGCAAAACTGCTGAAACCCGCAAAGCAAAGGCAGATCAAATTGTTGATGATATCCAGCAAATGTATGATATCATGAACAAAAACAAGCAAAAACTTGCTGCTTTGAAGAGTCAATTATCTACTTCTAAAAACAAAAGTGCCGAGTTGGAAAAATTCATTGAACGTTTGAATGCGGACATTGAAACAAAAGATGCTGCAATCAATGATTTGAAGACACAATTGGAGCAATTAAACGTTGCAATGACAAATTTAAATACAAGCTACCAGGAGGTAACGCAGGAATCTCAATCTAAAACTGAGAAATTGAACACTGCTTACTACACATTTGGTACAGCAAAAGAGTTGACAAAAAATGGTGTATTGACAAAAGAAGGTGGCTTCATTGGCTTGGGTAAAACACAAAAAGTAAAAGAGGATTTCAACAAAACCTACTTCACAAAAGTTGATATCACAACAACAAACTCCATTACTTTAGGAGCTAAAAAAGCAAAATTAATCACGTCTCACCCCATCGAATCTTACAAATTTGAAGGTGAAAACGGGAAAGCAGATAAATTAAACATCTTAAATCCTGAGGAATTCTGGAGCGCATCCAAATACCTTGTGATTGTGGTTGATTAATCAATAAACTGACTTATAAAAACTGAAGAGGATCGTTCACATGAACGGTCCTTTTTTGTTAATAATCAACTTCTCAACCTATGTGTACTATGTACCTCCTATGTTTACCAAAGTTTCATTTTCTTATTAAATAATAAATTAA
>DAORKB010000024.1:18172-23505 GCA_035439365.1 Bacteroidia bacterium | reverse complement strand
CATAAAATTCAAGTAAAAAGTTTGGCCACCACATCTGTTGGAACCATTTCAAAATATATTTGGGATTTTGGCGCAGGAGGGACCAGCGGTGTAAATCCGACACCGTTTTTTACCTACCAAAATCCAGGGAAATATACGGTATCCTTAATTGTTGAAAATAATTTTGGGTGCAAGAGCAATGCAGCAACAAAAAATAATTACATCAAAGTATATCCCCCTGTTAATCCATCTTTTACAATTAAAGATAATTTTTCTTGTGATACTTTTTTATTGAGCTCATTTATAAATACCACAACAGGTGGAACCGGACTCACCTACAAATGGTACTTTGGTGATGGTGATTCATTACAGGTTTCTACAACAGATACGGTTAAACATTTATACAAAAATTCCGGAGCATATACAGTAAAGTTGGTAGCAACCAATGCAAGTAATTGTAAAGGAACCTACAGTACTCCGCTAGATAAAAGAGTATTTATTGGTAAACCCAAACCATCTGCGTCTTTTGTAGATACAACCTGTTCGGCTACTGCTACAACTTTTACTGGCTCCAGTGTACCACCGGCCAGCTATTATAAATGGATATTTTCGGATCGTAACATCACCATAAATGGGAACCCAATAAACTATACATTTAATACTGCCGGAACGTTTGACGTGTCTTTGATTGCACTTAACGCAGCGGGTTGTTCGGATACGATTAAAAAAAAGATCGTTGTCAAAGATGCACCATTAGCTGATTTTACCATGGATCAACGAATTGGCTGTTCTTTACCTTTTCCGGTTAAATTTACTTATCCGGGCGCGGGTAATCTTATTTACAGCTGGGATTTTGGTGATGGTTCTCCAAAGGATTCAACACAATCACCTTCCCATACATATGTAGGCCAGGGATATTACAGCGTCAGGTTAACTGTCAAAGATCCTTCAACCGGTTGTTCAAACAGCGTTTTTAAAGCATCTGTTATTGGTATTTCTCTCCCTCTTGTTGATTTCACATATGTTCCTGCAAGTGGTTGTAAACCGCTAAAAGTTACCGCAACAGCCAAAGTAACGAATTTGCTTAGCCCATTAACTGTTTCCCGTTATATCTGGGAATTTGGTGATGGTACCACACTTGATTCAACATTGGCATCTGTTTCACATGTGTACACTGGAGTTGGAACGTTTTTAATACGTCTGATAACTGTTTCATCAATCGGCTGCAGGGATACGTCTATCTCCAAACCGGTTGTTGTCAGCAATATTTGTGACGACGATGGTAGTGGCGGTGATGCAGGTGGAGCAGGAGGTTTTTCAATCGGAAAAAGCTGCGTTGACAAATACCTGGTTACATTCAGGGATACCGTTAAAAATTCAAAAACAATTAAATGGATTTTTGGAGATGGCACAGGTGATAGTACAGGAACTTTAAATACGATTGTTCACCAGTATCAGCCACCTCAAAAAATTTATACAGTCACCATCACCCGAAAAGACACAATTACAAACGCTATAAGCACCGCTCAAAAAAATATTGTGATCATTGATGAAAAAGCAAATTTTGTCCCGGATATTACAAATACATGTAAGGCAAAACAGGTTAATTTTAAAACAATTGGAATCGACTCTTCACGTATTAAAAAGTACAAATGGGATTATGGTGATTCAACAAACATTGTTTTAGATAATGCTGCGAACTACCAGCAAACAGGTATGTATTTAAATGGTAACACAGGCCATGTTTATTTGAAAAATGGTGTTTTCTCTGTTAAGCTGTTAATTGAAGATAAGCTGGGTTGTTTGGATTCAATGATTTATCCTCTACCAATACGCATTCAAGGACCTGTTGCAGGTTTTATTGCAGAACCCAAAAAAGGGTGTGGAAGACAATTAGAAGTAACATTTAAAGATACAACAATACGAAACGGAAGTATTCCCATTGTAAAGAGAGTTTGGGATTTTGGAGATGGGTTCATAGATTCAACTTCAACCGATACCATTATTAAACATACCTACACTTCTAACAATACATACAATTGGTATACGGTAAAATTAAAGGTGGTGGATTCGATTGGTTGCGAATCAGAAGAAATACGCGTTGATCATGTTAAAAAATATTATCCACGCGTAAATTTTTACAGTTATGATACGCTTCTTTGTGGGCGTCTGGCTATAAATTTATACAACTCATCAAATGCTTTGAATGGTACCTATTTATGGAGCTTTGGAGATAGCACAACTTCTAATACCTATAACGCCACGCATGATTATGTAAAGACCGGTTTCTATACCATTAAGCTTGTTGTAAAAGATGAAAGCGGTTGTAAAGACAGTTTAACAAAACCTGCGTACATAAAACTTGTTAAACCCAAAGCAGATTTTATAGTTGGCGATACTTCTCAATGTGCACCAACATCCATCACTTTTAGAGATACTTCTACTTATGCAAGCTCGTGGCAATGGTTTTTTGATGGTGCGGATGGTGGTACCGACAAAAATCCGGCTCCTCATATTTATGGCGATCCCGGTTATTATACAGTAAAATTAGCAATCTCAGGGACGAGTGGTTGCAAGGATACGATGACCAAACGAATTCATATTCTCGGACCAATTGGTAAGTTAACACATACTTCCACACAAGGGTGCGCACCTTTTTCCTTTCATATGGGGGTTAATGGAACAAACATCAAAACATTTGCGTGGGATTTTGGAGATGGAACACCGGTAGTTCCACTGCTGGATTCGGCCGTAGATCATGTTTATGAGCTCAGCGGAAAATATATTCCGAATGCTATTTTAACAAGCCCCGAAGGTTGCGTCGTCACATTAAAAATGAAAGACACCGTTATCGTAGATGAACTTCATCCTGATTTTTTAATAAAACCATATGCGCATTGTGATAGCGCTTTTGTTGAATTTGTAGATAAATCAACTGTATCCACCTTTTCATCCATCATAAAAAGCGAATGGTTTTGGGGAGATGGTACAAGTACGATAGGACCATTAACAGCACCCCATAAGTATCCCGGACCAGGGATTTATACTGTGATGTTAGTTGCAACATCGCAATATGGATGCACAGATACACTCACAAAAAAGGATTCGGTACAAGTAAGAAAAAGCCCCCAGATTACAATCAATGGAGATACATTGATATGCTTAAGCCCCGGTTCATTATTAAATTATGAATCAACTATAATCAGCAAAGATAGTATCAGTTCCTTCAATTGGTTAATTGATAATGTGTTGGTTTCTACAGATACAAACCTACACTATGATTTTCGTGTAGGTAGTTATCACGAATTGAAATTAAAAGCAACGAGTATATATGGTTGTAACTCGACAGGTACAAAAATGATTTTTCTTGATTCGGTGAAAGCAAATATTAGCATTAATTCCTTACAGTTTTGTGGAAGCGGTACGGTAGAACTCAAGAACCAAACTTCAAGTGTAACGCCGATTGTATTGGCTACCTGGGACATGGGTGATGGCAAAACATTTAATGCCGTGGATACAAGCTATGCCTATACCATTCCGGGATCCTACCTGATTACTTTAAAAGCTGCAACAGAAAAAGGATGTAAAGATTCTTCTCAAACCACGCAGCCTGTTGAAGTATATCCTTTCCCTCAGGCTTCAATCATAGGGGATACGCTACAATGTTTACCAGGAACATTGACCTATAAAAGTGAAGTGATCACAAAAGACAGCATTGCACAGTTCTATTGGAAGTTGAACAATGCAATTACCGATTCTCTGAAAGATTTTGTGAGACATTTTAACACCGGAAATCATACACTGGAGTTAATCGTAAATTCAAAAGCTGGATGTAAGGATACGGTTACAAAGAATATCGTTGTTGATTCCCTATTTGCCGACTTTGAAGTATTGACACCTATATTATGTGATAAAAACGATTCTGCCCAATTCAAAAACTTGTCTTTTGCATCAGCCGGAACTATAAATTACAAATGGGATTTTGGAGATAGCACTACTTCCGTGCAACCTTCACCTTCGCATGTTTATGTAAAACCACCGGGAGTGTATGATGTACTACTCGTTGCAACAAGTATAAGTGGATGTGTGGATAGTGCTTTTAAAAAGGCAGCGATTCATCAATATCGAAATCCGATTGTGACCTTAAAAAAAGATTCTACTTCTTGTATTCATCAGTCACTTACATTTAATGCAATACTCATCGTTGATGATAGTATTCAATCAATGGAATGGAAGGTTGATTCGGCAACTGTTTCAACAACTGCTGATTTAAAATTAATGTATCATACTCCCGGAGTTCATGTTATTAATTATCATGTGATAACAACTCATGGTTGTGTAAAAGACACAACTTTTGAATTAACAATACATCCAATTCCGGTTCCAGCAGCAACAGCAGATACGATCATTTGTTTGGGATCAAGTGTTCAGTTAAATGCTACGGAAGGTGTTTACTATAAATGGTCACCTGGTCATGGTTTGTCAAATGCAGCTATTCAAAACCCTGTTGCTGTTCCTGAAAAAAGTACACAATATGCAGTTCAGGTGATCAACCAATATGGTTGTATGGGGAATGATACAGTAAACATTCAAGTTGATAAACGCGTAGATGTTGCTGTTAAGGATCAGCCTCCGATTTGCAGTGGAGAGTCTGCCGTGTTAAAAATCATTTCAAATGCCACTAAATTTAAATGGACGCCTGGAGAATCTCTATCCAGTGATACAATTGCAAATCCTGTTGCATCACCTTTGGTTACAACGGAATACAATGTAATTGCATATAGCTTGAATGCATGTCCGAATGATTCTGCAAAAGTCGTGTTAGAAGTAGGAGAAATTCCGGAAATAGAAATGGTGAATGATACATCTGTAGTAGGAGGGAGCACCATTCAAATGTTTGCTCAAGTTAACAATGTACCTGTTGAATATGTATGGGATCCGTTCACCGGTTTAAGTTGTTCCAATTGCCCGGATCCTGTTATTCGGAATATTAAAGAAGATAAGGTATATATCTTAACCGTAACGAGCCCGATTGGTTGTGTTGCAAAAGATACATTGAATATACGCATTTTTTGCGGAGAGAATTTGTGGGTTCCTAATGCATTTACGCCAAACAATAACGGCTTGAATGATGTATTTTATCCGCAAGCTCCTGGGTATGGAATTGTTCGCTTAATGACCATTTATGACAGATGGGGAGAGGTTGTATTTAAGCAGGAAGATTTTCCTTTGAATGACTCTAATTATGGATGGGATGGAACTTATAAGGGGGATAAAATAGCGGGTCCTGATGTATATACCTATGTAATTCACTTTATTTGCGTAAGCGGCGAGAGCTTTGAATTCATTGGAAA
>DAORKB010000024.1:0-18072 GCA_035439365.1 Bacteroidia bacterium | reverse complement strand
TGATACACCGTCTGTACATCATCATCCTCTTCCAGTTTTTCAACAAGTGCCATTACTTCAGTAACTTGTTCATCACTTAACTCAACAGTAGAAGTAGGGATTCGTTCCAATTCTGAACTGATGATATTCAGGCCTTTTGCTTCCAGTGCTTTTTGCATGGTTCCAAAATCGGTAAAGGCCGCATAAATGATTATTTCTTCTTCATCGCTTTCAATTTCATCTGCACCATAATCAATAAGTTCCAGTTCCAGTTCTTCGGCATTTATATTTTCTTTTTTAATGCGAAAAACACTCTTACGCTCAAACAGGTAATCCAATGAACCGGTTTTTCCTAACTCACCGCCATTGCGGTTAAAGTTCATACGAACATTGGCAACAGTACGAGTAGGATTATCGGTAGCGCATTCAATTAAGATTCCAACACCAAAAGGTCCTTTCCCTTCGTATACAATTTCTTCCAGGCCCTTTTCGTCTTTTGAGGATGCCCGTTTGATAGCAGCATCAATCCTGTCCTTAGGCATATTAATACCTTTGGCATTTTGAATAGCTACACGTAAGCGGGAGTTACTGTTTGGGTCGGCACCTCCTAATTTTACTGCAATTGCAATCTCTTTACCTGCCCTTGTAAAACCTTTTGCCATTTTATCATAGCGGGCAAACATTTTATATTTACGTTTTTCAAATACACGTCCCATAATCGGTGAATTAGATACTATTAAATTTCAGGTTACAAATTTATTAATTATTCAGCATGTTTCACGACCAGGGGGCGGGAAAAAAATGAGTTATCCGAAGCAATGGTTATAAGATACGCACCATCGCTTAAATCCCCTAACTGAATGAGTGTTTGATCATTTATAGAATGAACATTTTCTTGTTTCAACGTTCTGCCCAGCATATCCGTTATAGTGATGGTTACTTTTGAGTGGATAGAAGTAGAAAAACGTATAGTAACCTGATTATCTGCCGGATTTGGATAGATTGTAAAGCTAGAAGGATTGTCACTCATTTCATGAATGCTTGTAACCAGCACTTTCGCTGGAACATCGGCCCTTCCGTTGCTACCCGTCTTAACCAGGAACATATCATCCAGGAAATTTCTAAATCCATTGGTTGTACCGCAAACAATAAAACCATCATCAGCTGTACATGCTACAGAACTAGTCGTTTCTTTACCATTGCTACCAAATGTCGCAGAAGTATTGTAGGTAAGATCGGAGTTCAATAACCCAAACAAAATATCTCCGTTCGCAAGTCCATAGTTAAACGTAACACCAACAAAAGCAATCATTCCATCCTTACGTTGGGTTATTCCAACAGCAGTATCATCCTCTTTTTCACCGCCAATAAATGTCCTGTCGGATTTTCCGGTTTCTGTTATTTCCAGGATGAGTGCATCCGTTTTTCCGGCGCCAAAACTTTGTGTTTCTCCCGCTACGATATAACCACCGGCTTGTGCTTCAATAATATCATGAGCAAAATCCCTTTTTGTTCCTCCATATATATTGGTCCATAAGGTATCGCCAAGGTTATTGGTTTTAACCGTGTAGAAATCTCCAAGCGTATCTGTACTCATGCTAAAGCCGGTTAATATATACCCTCCGTCTTTTGTTTCTATAACCGCTTTCGCTTCATCCTGATCGGAACCACCATAGGTACGTGTCCAAAGTGTATCACCAATTGCATTTGTTTTAATAAGAAAATAATCTTCATCACCTTTTCCGTAGCTATAGGTACCTCCGCAAATGATATAACCTCCGTCACTTGTTTGTTGAATACGATTTCCAAACTCCCAATCGCTGCCACCATAATTTTTTTTCCATTTCACATGAAGTGCAGCATCCAGTTTTATCACACAAATATCATAACCACCATTACCGCTTAAATCATTTGTATATCCTAAAACAACATAACCACTGTCAAGTGTTTGTTTGACGCAGGTTCCCCGATCCACATTAAAACCACCAATAGAGGTTTCGTTTTTTGGAATGCCCAGTGAATCGGTTTTGATCACATAAATATCTGTATTACCGCTGCCAACACTCGTTGTAGAACCACATAGAATGTATCCCAGATCAAATGTTTGCTGTGCAGACATTCCAATATCATAACCTGTATTTCCCAATACATTACGAAACCTGATCTGTCCAGAAACTGTTCCTGTAAGGACAAGCAGTAGTAATACAAATGTGTTTTTTAATGAAGGCATGTTATAATGTGCATATTGTTTTTCTGAGTTTTACAAGATCCGTCATTAATTTTTCAAAATGATCCAGGTGCAGCATGTTGGCCCCATCAGATTTTGCTTTTGACGGATTGGGATGTGTTTCTAAAAAAATACCATCAGCGCCAACGGCAATAGCTGCTTTAGCAATTGTTCCGATTAATTCCGGCTTACCCCCAGTTACACCACTTGTCTGATTAGGTTGTTGCAACGAATGTGTGATATCCATAATAACCGGAACGTTGTTTTTTTGCATTTCCGGAATACCACGATAGTCAACAACTAAATCTTGATACCCTAAAAAAGTGCCGCGTTCAGTAAGCATCACGTTATTATTTCCCGATTCTCTTACTTTATCTACAGCAAATTTCATGGATTCTGCAGATAAAAACTGTCCCTTCTTAATATTTACATGTTTACCCGTTTGAGCTGCTGCTATCAATAAATCTGTCTGTCTGCACAGAAATGCAGGTATCTGTAACACATCAACATATTGTGCTGCCAACGCTGCTTCTTCATGCGAATGAATATCTGTTACTGTTGGAAGATTGTATTTTTTTCCGACTTTTTGAAGCAGTTCTAATCCTTTCTCATCGCCTATACCTGTAAATGAATCAAGCCGGGAACGGTTGGCTTTGCGATAAGAAGCTTTAAAAATATAAGGTATCTGCAATTTATCAGTAACTGCCTTAACACGTTCTGCAACTTCATAACAGATTTCTTCACTTTCAACAACACATGGGCCGGCCAATAAAAAGAAATTATTGGCTTCGATATTTTTAATGAATGGAATTGATTTTAACGACATAAATCTTCTAATTGAAATTTTTAATGATTGAAAAATAAGCAGCTCTTCCTGCCACTTTGGAAGGTACAACAAAGCCTTCCAGATTATTTGTTCCGGCATAAAACGAATACCCCTTTCCGGCATTCAAAGCGAGTCCGATTCCACAATTAAATTCTGCATAACCTCCGTATCCGGCTGTTACAGAAATCATAAAGCGTTTATTAAAATGAATATCTCCTTTTATATAAGCCAGCAATTTATAATTTGCATTGAAAATATAGTGAATTCCTTCCGTCAGATAAAAGTGTTCAGATAATTTTGTTTGCATCGAAAGATTAAATGTACTTGGCAGCGTAGCCGTAACTGATCTTTTAGATGGAGGTAAGATATTGTTTAAAATACTGTCCTGTGAAGTTTTTAAGAAGGTAGAATCCTGAATATCAAAAATGCTATTGATGCGTAATCCATCGTACCGGAAAACGGAATCCTGTTTTCTGTATAAAGAGCTTTCATTAAAACGGATCATACCAATATCGGATATAGATGCTTCTATTTTTGCTTCGCCTAGTTTGGTTTGAAGCGGTGCCTGAAAATAAATATCCATGCTTACTCCCAAGCCATTCATAGAAGACAATCCTTTATGAGCAGGGTCTGATTCTCCCATTTCCATTTGAGCCTGAAAGGTAAGATACTGCCCATCGGCACTTGTAAACAACTCTGTTTTTTTGGCAAGAATGGATCTGTATTGTTCTCCTTTAAGTAAAGACAACGAAATTCCCCAACGTGTGTTGCTGTCCAATTGGGAGCAAAACAAACCAATTTGGAGTTGTTGATAGCGGATCAGGTTAAGGCTAAAATCAGCAAAATTGGCCACCCTTCCAGCATAAGCCTTGTTACCATAAAATCCAACTTTGTAAAAATCTTTTCGATAGTGCATATCAAAATGCTGGCGATCACGAACACTAAAAAATAAATTGAATCCTGCTCTGTGACAAAAAGAATCTAACCGGAAAGCCGCAAAAATGCCACTGTTTAGCTCGGCACCAACACGGTTGCTGTTTTTTGTACGTGCCAGTACTTTATCTTTTAATGCAACATCAATATACCCACCTCTGTAAAATTTACTAATAAAATCAGCAGTTAATGCATTTGCATTTGCAAAACCATCGGCAGCAACACCAATACGAATTTGGCTTGTATCCGTATAAACATCTGGAAAAATGGTGGCAATTTGAGCTTGGCTTTCGCCGAGATAAATCAGTAAATAAAAAAGTATATAAATTTTTTTCACGTAAAGATTTATTGAATTTGAAGTGTATAATTAAAATCACCAACTACTTTTATATCCATTGTGTAATCGCTGTATATCTTCATGTAATTAGGTTGGGCAGCGGTATTAAATTTAATTTTAAACTGGGCCTTTTTTGTATCATAAAGCGTATTTATTTGCGAAGGGTTTAAAGGAATAGTGATTTTGGTTAACCGCTTTTGAGTAACTTTTAGCAATGAATTTACCGGTGCCTGAACAATGGTACTGGTTCCCACAAGTGTATCTGTTATCATATTTTTATCATTAATGGTGTATATTTTTATGTTAGCATCAAATGGAAATCCATTGTTCGCATAAACAGTTAACGTACCATCTTTAATGTTGCGGTTATCACCACTTGATATATTGAAATTTACAGTACTTGTCAAGGTCAGATCATTTGCCATAAAGGATAAAGGAACACGTAAGTCGATAAATCCGTGTAATAAATTATCCGTGTAAATAAAATCATTCGAACCAGATACATTACCCAATGGATTCATTAAAACTTTGAGTTGATACTCCAGCTTATTTGGTAAAATTTCAATTAAATCATTGATGTTGGAGTTGTCCGTTGTCAATGAAAAGTTTGCATGTGATGGAATAACGGTCGAGCCATTTTCAGAGGCCCTGTTAATATTGATGGTGGGAGTAGGATTGGTCAGACTAACCGTTTTGTTTGTATTCGTATTGATTCCTTTTAAACTTTTTATAGTGGCACGTGCATCAACACCGATGTAATTATCAAGCGCTAAATTAAATTTTATTGTTTCGAGTTTAATTTTTCCACTTAACCGGTTAAAGAAACTTAAGTCAGTTTGTGTAGCAGGTATTTCGATCGTGTTTTGCCCTAAATAGCCTTTCGCATAGCTCGGAACAATGTCAGAGAAACTATTATCAATTACGACATTGTCTTGCGGAGTAACCAATACCGTATCAGGTGCTGAAGAACTGATCGAAACTTTCATATTTGTAAATATCGTATTTACTTTGTTTTTAGCGGAACCGGTTAAATCAATTGTATAACCGGAAAGATCAAACTCGTTGCTATAGGAGCCTGGTGTATTTCCTATTCGTGCTGGAACTACAATAAGTCGGGAGAAAGGTATCCCATTTAATGTTGCACAAGGTATACTGTAAATAAAATTGGTTACTTCCCGAACCCTGCTTGAAACTTTAAATGACACTTTTCCCGATTTCACCCGGAACGTTTTCAATTCAACTCCTGGTAATTGATATGCTGTTTCCTGGATATTGGATATAATATCTTGTCCGGGATTGAAGATGTATGAGATGGGGACAGCTGCTGTAGTACGCAAGGAAGTATCCGGTATGACGAAAAGATTACCGACATCAAAATTGTAAATTCCTTTTTGGTAAACAATTTCCAGACTGCTGTCAGCAAATTGATGAACAACGGAGTCGGGTAAAAGATTAGAAATATCAAATGAAGCATCAACAATAGGAGTAAGGATTTCTGTATCCCAATAGGCTTGATTCATGTTCTTTCTGCATGAAAGAAAAAGCACCGTACTGCACAAACACAAAATATAGAGAGCCTTCTTTACCATGAAAAATAAGCTTTATTGGCTTAAAAATAGTAAATAAAAATGGATTTCGCCTTCACAATGCTTGATTAGTATTTAATTAATACATTTTTTAATTCAGAAATTCACGGAATTGTTATCTTTGCGTATCATATATGTCTGTAACTGCTAAACGTTTTTTCTTTACCTGGATTGTTTCTTCCATTGTCATGTTTTCGCTCTCCTATGTATGGCATGGGCTTGTTTTAAATGATTTTTCAAGATTAAATTATCCCAAGGAAATTTTTTTAATATTAGCATCCCTTACCTATGTTTTTATTGGTTTTATAGTGATCAAATTTTATGAGACCAAATTTTTAGAAAAACAACTAGCTCATAAGCAAATTTTTAGAGGAGTAGTAAAAGGGGCAATATGTGGATTTATTTTCTTCCTTATTGCAACTGTTGTTGGCGTATCTTTCAATACTGGATCAGGACTCAAAAATTTAGCTCTTGATCTTGCCTGGCAATTGTTAGAGCAAGGTATAGGAGGAGGTATTGTTGGTTTTTTATATTTGTTTTCCGAGCATCCTGCCTTTTAGTAATTAATAATTGTATTTGTCTCCCCACAAACGCTTTAAATAGTCTCGCATTTCTTTTTCTCTGGCATTGTTTCCCGGTTCAAAAAAAATACTTCCCTCTATTTCTTTAGGCAGGTATTCTTGTTTTGAAAAATTATTATCATAACTATGAGAATATTCATAGTTTGCTCCATATCCTATATCCTTCATAAGTTTGGTTGGAGCATTTCTTAAATGAAGTGGAACGGAAAGGTCTCCGGTTTTTCTAACTGTTTCAATGGCCGAATTGATTGCCATATAAGCCGAATTACTCTTGGCAGAGGCTGCGAGATAGGTAACCGCTTGAGAAAGTATAATTCTTGATTCTGGATAACCAATAACGTTCACCGCTTGAAAGCAATTGTTAGCAATGACCAACGCTGTTGGATTCGCGTTACCTATATCTTCAGAGGCAAGTATGACTAATCTTCTGGCAATAAATAAAGGATCTTCACCACCTTCTATCATGCGTGCAAGCCAATAAACAGCTGCATTGGGGTCGCTTCCGCGGATGGACTTAATGAATACAGAAATGATATCATAATGATTTTCCCCCGCTTTATCATAGATGGCGACATTTTGCTGGACAATACCGGTAACTTTTTCGTTGGTAATTTCTATGCTGGTACCTCCAATTGCATTCACTACCAATTCAAATACATTTAATAATTTCCTTCCGTCACCACCCGAAAGCCTTAACAGGGCCTCTGTTTCAGTTAGTACAATATGCTTTGTTTTTAATACCGGGTCGTTTTTCATGGCCTGATCCAGCATTTCCAACAGATCTGTTTTATCAAGATGTTTTAAAATATAAACCTGACAACGTGAAAGCAAAGCCGAGATAACTTCAAATGAAGGGTTTTCCGTAGTCGCACCAATCAACGTCACTTGGCCTTTTTCAACCGCACCCAATAAAGAATCCTGTTGCGATTTACTAAACCGATGAATTTCATCAATAAACAAAACAGGATTAGCCTGTGCAAACAAACCACTCGATTTTGATTTTTCAATCACCTCGCGTATATCTTTTACACCCGAGTTAATGGCGCTTAAGGCATGAAAAGGACGTTTTAATTGGTGGGCAATGATATTGGCCAGGGTTGTTTTTCCAACACCCGGGGGGCCCCATAAAATAAGTGATGGTAAAAGGTTCGATTCAATGGCGTTCCTTAAAATGGCCCCTTCACCCACAATGTGCTTTTGGCCAATGTAGTTATCCAAACTTGTTGGACGCATGCGTTCTGCTAAAGGGGCAATGCTCATCGTTAATTATTTCATTCCGGTGTTAACCCAGCATTCAATTTTTTTTATAGTTGCATCATCCAACTTTGCTGCCATAGCCGGCATATGGTCATAATAACCTTCCCATTTAATGCTTCCTAAAAATTCTTTATCCCCAGCTGCTTTTACTGTATTTTCATAGGTACTGAAATTATATCCCCCCGGCGAACGGTCACGGTGGCATTTGTTGCAATGCTGATCCAGTATAGGTTTAATATCTCCAGCAAAGGTAAGTACCGTTGTTCCACAATCCAGTACCGGTTTGGGTGGAGTAGTGGTGGTGGTTTGAACAGGTGGGGTTGTTTTACACCCGATCATAATAAGCGTTGCAAGCGCAATGGAATAAATGGATTTTTTTAAAGTCATGATAGATATTGAAATGAATGATGATCGTAATTAATTGCAAATTTACAAAACATAAGTGTTAATACGCATTAAGTGTTTGTTTCAACCGGACGTTTATGTTTCCATCGGCGATGTGTCCACAGCCAGTATTGTGGCAGGTGAAGAATGTCTTGTTCCAGCATATTTGTTATCTTTTCCGTGATTTCGCCATGCTTGGTAGCTTGTGGTTGATCCGTTACTTCAAAAAATTCAAAGCTGTAATGGCCCCTTTTTTCCTTATTGATTCGACCATAAACCACCGGATAATTGTATTCCTTTGCATATTTCTCGGTACCGTACAACACGGCAGTATCCTGATTTAAAAATTTCATCCAATAAGCACTTTTCGGATTGGAAGGCGATTGATCAATTGCAAATATAGTTGCAGTGAGGTTTTTCACTTCCTCTTCAAAAACCTGCTTTACAATTTTAGTAGAGATCATGTATAAGCCATATTTACTACGTGTGTCACGCATTTTTTTGTCGAAATACTTATTCGACAATGGCTTGTAGATCCCGATGGCTTTGTGCTTAATCAATGCGTCTACAGCTACAGCAAATATTTCCCAATTGTTGTAATGCCCTCCGGCAACGATAACATGCTGTTGCTTTTCAAAGTAACGGTTAATTAATTCAGGATTCTTGCAAACAACTCGTTTTTGAACCTCTTTTTTAGAAATGGTAAATGTTTTAAGACTTTCTAATATCAAATCACAAAAGTGTTGGTAAAATTGTTTAGCAATTCTTGCATGTTCTTTGTGGGATAATTGTGGAAAGGAACGTTCGATATTGCCCATAACGATTTTTTTACGATACCCCAAAACATAGTAAAAAAGAACGAACAAAAAGTTGGAAACACCGTATAGCAAAGGAAAGGGTAACAATGAAATGGGAATAATGACAAGGTAATACAACAGAAAATTCAGCAGCTTCATAAAAAAATCATATTTATATCGTAAAAGTTTTATTAAACAAAGATAAAGTATAGTTTTACACCGTAATACCTTACTATAAACTTTAGAGTGATCAATATAAACGTAAAATCCAAAAACTATGAAAAATTCTACAAAATTTACATCGGTTATGTTTGCGCTTTGCCTATTCCTCTCTGCTTCTGTCTTTGGTCAAGCAGCCAAAAAACCCAAACCAGAAAAAAATAAATTTTTAGAAGGTAAAACGTTTGCCACTGAATTCACCGAAGTAAAAGAGAAGGGAAAACCGAAACCAATTAATGGAGATATCATCGTTAAAAGTAGTAAAGTGCAGTGTGATGTTATGGAGGAAAAAGCAGGACTATCCATTTCACCATATCACGTAATCTCGGATACAACCTATAAAGATGGGGATACAGAGATACATACCGTTGTTTTTGAAGCAACTTATACCGATCCAAAATCAGAAACAAAATTTGAAGCAACTTTAACAGGATCTCAAATCAAAGGAACGGTAATCGAGTCGAAGGGTGGCAAAGAGAAAAAGAAATACGAGTTTGAAGGAATGGAAAAAGAAAAGCCGGGCAAGAAGAAGTAATCCAAAAAAACTATATATCTATGTGCCTATGTGTTTAATAAAATAAAACACATAGGCACATAGTTTTTAAAATCCATTTTCACTGATAATCCACACCAATGCTGCCATTGCAGCTCCGCCAAGTTCTAGCTCTCTTTTATTAACTGTTTCAAAAGTATCTGTTGAAGCATGATGATAATCAAAATATCGCTGAGAGTCTGGCTTTAACTCAAAACAAGTAGTCCCCATTTAAAAGTTCTATCTTACATCTCATGTCTACTTTAAAATAACTTCCGTGATCACTTCACTTCCTGCTTCGTCATTCAATAATTTTACAATTTTTGTTTTTGCCAGCGAAAGCTCATTTCGCAATGCAGCCGAATCTAATGTTACAAATAATTGTTTATGTTTAATATATAAATCGGTGGTATGTTTGGCAATCATAATACCCATTACGTGTTCCCAGGATGCAATCAGTTTTCGTTCGGCTAGTTTGCTATCCAGTCTATACGCTTTTAATAATTGTTCAATGGCTTCTTTTAATGTATGTTCGTTATGTTTACTCACGATAATTGTGGCTTGTTTAAAGTTGATAATTCCACGGCATTTCCATTGCTTATTCTAAAAAATTTAAAGTTGGCAGCTGTCGAATTGAAAAGTTCTGCTAAACGGCTGGGGTGCGTATCGGTGATAAAAAGCTGACCGAAATGATCGCTGCTTACCAGTTCCATTAATTGTTTTACCCTAAAATCATCCAGTTTATCATATATATCATCCAATAAAAGAATCGGACTCATTTGTTTTATTTGCTTTATAAAATCATATTGGGCTAACTTCAATGCAATCAAAAAAGATTTTTGCTGGCCTTGTGAAGCATATTTTTTTAATTGATAATCATCAATTTTAAATTCAAGATCGTCCTTATGAATACCCACAGTGGTATACTCCATAGCCAGATCACGTTGCAGCGCCTTTTCAAGTACCGCTTTAAAGGAAGTATTGTTCAAATGAGAAGTGTAGGTTAAATCAACCCGTTCCTTTCCACCCGATATCAATTCATAATATTTTTGAAAGATGGCTATAAAACTGGCAATAAACCCTGCCCGTTTTTTATGAATAAGTTCACCATATTCGATCAGTTGATGATCCCATATTTCCATAGAATCCTTGTCAAACGTATGGTTACCACCAATCTGCTTTAAGAGCATATTTCTATGGGAAAGAACCCGGTTATATTGTATGAGTTTCTCCAGGTATTCACGGTCAAACTGAGCAATTACGCTATCCATAAATTTCCGTCTGCTCTCGCTTCCTTCAGTTACCAGTTCAGAATCAGCCGGAGAAATCATTACCAAAGGGAATAAGCCAATGTGATCCGCTAAACGGGTATACTCCTTTTTATTCCGCTTAAATTGTTTTTTTTGCCCTTTTTTTAAACCGCAATAAATCTCTTCTTCCTGCCCATCAACCTGATATGCTCCTTGAATTAGGAAAAAAGGGGCATCGTGTAAAATATTTTGACTGTCAATCGGGTTAAAAAAACTTTTGCAAAAAGAGAGGTAATGGATAGCATCCAAAATATTGGTTTTGCCCTCACCATTATTACCGGTAAAACAATTTACATGGCTACTGAAATCCAGCTCAGCTTCTGTATAATTTTTAAAATTTAGGATGGATAACTTTCTTAAAAACATGAATCAAATCGTTTCGACAGGTAACTAAACATATACAAAGGGTAATAAGGAATTAACAACCCCGATATTTTTGTAAAAATACCGAAAAAACATCTTTTTAAGTCATATTTGTAGTTAATATTATAAAAAAACTTATTTTTGCATTCCATTAAAGAAAAAGACTTATGTCAGAACAAATTACAGACGAACCAGTTCTTAACGTTGAAGAAGCGTTTTCAAAAACTGAGGTTTATATTGAACAGAATAAAAAAAGTTTATCCATTATTGCGATTGCAATTGTTGCATTAGTAGGTGGATATTTTGCTTATAAAAACTGGTACGTTGCCGGGGAAGAATCAAAAGCAAGAGTTGAAATGTTTAAAGCCGAAGCACTTTTTGAACAAGATTCATTAGATAAAGCAATAAACGGTGATCTTAAAACCGGAAGCATTGGTTTTTCTCAAATTGCAGATGATTATAGCATTACACCTTCCGGAAATTTAGCCGAATATTATTTGGGTATTTGCTACCTTAAAAAAGGACAATACGAGCAGGCGATTGAGCACCTGGAAGAGTTTAACAGCAAAGATCAGATTGTTGCGCCAATTGCAACGGGTGCTATCGGGGATGCAAATATGGAATTGGGTAAAATTGATGAGGCCATCTCTTTTTATATAAAAGCGGCTGAACAATCTAACAATAAGTTTTCAACACCAATTTATCTGAAGAAAGCAGCAATGGCAAATGAGGAAAAAAAGAATTATGCAGATGCTGTGAAATTGTATGAACGCATTAAAAATGAATTTGGAGAAAGTACGGAAGGAAGAGATATTGAAAAATACCTTGCAAGAGCAAAAGCTTTAGGTAACTTATAAAATAAAAAATAAGAAATAATAAAAAGGGTGATCTTAAAAGTCACCCTTTTTTAATACAAAACGTATATGGCATCATCAGAAAAAAATTTATCAGTAGTTGAAGGCAGTGATATTCCAGATGGATCAACGATGCGTATCGCTATTGTTGTGTCAGAATGGAATGAGGCAATAACAGGCGCCTTATTCGACGGGGCAGTAAAGACATTGCTTGAAAACAAGGTAAAAAAAGACAATATCATCATTAGTAAAGTACCAGGTAGCTTTGAATTGACCCTGGCGACTCAGTTTTTATGTGAGGATAAATCAATAGAAGCCGTTATAGCATTGGGTTGTGTCATACAAGGAGAAACCAAACATTTTGATTTTATATGCGATGCAGTTGCTCATGGAATTACAAATGTTGGTTTGAAATATAATAAACCTGTAATCTTTGGTGTACTTACAACAAATACATTGCTTCAGGCACAGGAGAGAGCAGGAGGTAAGCATGGTAATAAAGGTGATGAAGCTGCTGTAACTGCATTAAAGATGGTTGCATTGAAAAGAAGTATGTAGTATACCCAATAGGTTTCACTCAATCACTGATCTATTCTTCCTGATGCGTTGTATATAAAAATACGCCACACAGATCATTCCCATTACAAAAGGGACACCTGCATAATCTTTTAATGACTCATGTTTTGTAAATTCACATAGCATCCAAAACGAGTTAGCACCAATCCAAAAACAAATGGCCAGGTTGATCCAAAATTCATCGCTTTTTTCACGAAATGAAAAAATGGTGATGATTACAGCGATTGTAATCGTAGGGATTATCATGAATGTTCCCAAAAGTCTCCATTGCAACATCCAGCAAGTGTCTTTTAATAACCAAAGTGGTATATGCAGATTTTCATAATGCCTTATTTTTTGCATCGTATAAATATTAAGCTGTTTGTTCTTTTTTCAAATCGGGGTATTTCATATTCAGTTTTTCCAATGCTTCTACCACCTTTTTAGCAATCAGATATTCCTTGATCCAATTTTGATCTGCTGGTACAATTTGCCAATCTGCTGCCTTCGAGCAATGTTCAAATACATTTTCATACGCTTTCATGTAATCATTCCAGAATTCTCTTTCTTTTAAATCATCGTCATTGTGCTTCCATCTCTTGGTTTTATCTGATAAGCGTTCCTGCAAGCGCTCCAGTTGCTTTTCTTTTGAAATGTGTAAGTAAAATTTTAAAACAATTGTGCCCGTATCTTCCAGCAATTTTTCAAAATTGTTAATGTGCTCATATCGTTGTTTAATTGTTTTTTCATCCACCCAGTTATGAACTTTTTGGATCAAAACATCCTCATAGTGAGAACGATTAAAAATATGGATCATTCCTTTTTCAGGAACTACCTGATGAACACGCCATAAAAAATCATGTTTCATCTCAATTTCTGTTGGACGTTTAAATGGGAAAACTCTGCACCCAAGAGGATTTACTGATTCAAATACATTTTTTACAGCACCATCTTTACCCGAAGCATCCATACCTTGTAATATGATAAGGAGTGAATGTTTCCCTTCTGCATACAATATGTTTTGCAATTCCTCAAGACGTAGCTTTAGTTTTAAAATTTCCTTTTTTGTTTGTTCTTTATTGAACTTTTTAGGAGCAATTGTTTCTACTTTATTCAGTATAATTTTCTTCATAGCGCAATTTTTCTGGGCTTAAAACTACAGAATTATTGGGTTTAATAAATTATAATTATATAGGATTTTGTCATGTTTTTAGTTATTCAGCTATATTTGTGGCCTTAATAAATTTCAAAAATGAAAAAAATCAATTTAAAAGCATTGTTGCCTGTTGGTGCGGCAATTTTAATATTCATTCTTATAACATTTGTTTTGGTAACACCGGCATATAAAGGCAAGTCCCTTTTGCAAAGTGATGCTGTACAGATCCAAGGAATGGCGAAAGAAATAAAAGATTTCGGTGAAAAATATGATGAAAGAACATTGTGGACCAATTCAATGTTTGGAGGGATGCCGGCATATCAAATTAGTGTTACACATTCAACTAATATGATGAGGCCGATCCGTAATTTATTGACTTTAAATTTACCTTATCCGGCAAGTACAATTTTTTTATATATGTTTTGCTTTTACATTTTGCTCTTGACACTGAAAGTTGATAAATGGTTGGGAATAATTGGTGCAGTTGGTTTTGGATTGTCTTCTTTTTTTATAATTGTTATTGCTGCCGGTCACTATACACAGGCCATTGCAATAAGCTTTATTCCGCCTGTATTAGGAGGGTTGATTCTGGTATGCAGAGGGAAGTACTTTCTGGGAGGAGCCTTATTAGGGCTTTTTTCAGGACTGGAACTATTTAGCAGCCACGTTCAAATAACATATTACTTATTTCTGTTAATGGCGATTTATGTAATTTTTGTGTTTGTTGAACGCTTTAAATTGAAACAATACAAAGACATTTTTAAAATTACAGTGGTGCTTTGTGTGATAGCAATACTAGCTGTTGGTACAAATCTGGCAAATCTTTGGACGACTTCTAACTATGTTAAATATACCATTCGTGGTCCTTCTGAGTTGTCGACAGATAAAGCAAACAGAACAACCGGTCTTGACAGAGATTATGTAACGCAATGGAGTATGGGAAAAGGTGAAACACTTTCGTTACTTATACCAGGTTTTAAAGGACGAACAGATGGTTTGCAAATCTCAGAAAATAAAAATGCACTGAAGGAGGTAGAACCGGATATGCGCGAAGTTGTTGGAAGTATGCCACAATATTGGGGAGATCAACCAACCACTTCTTCTCCTTATTCAGGAGCTATTCTGGTCTTTCTTTTCGTGTTTGGCTTATTTGTATTGAAAGGCAATTTAAAATGGAGTTTTTTAGTTGTTACAATTTTGTCGGTAGCATTATCCTGGGGGAAAAACATGATGTGGTTTACTGACTTAGCACTTGATTATTTACCATTTTACAATAAATTCAGAGCGGTTACAATGACACTTGTTCTGGCAATGGTAACAATTCCTATCCTTGCCACATTGGCATTGGATAAAATAATAAAAACACCTGACTTTTTTAAGCAAAAAATAAAACTGGCATTCACACAAAAAGAAATAACCGTTCAAAGTGCATTTTTTATTTCATTTGGACTTACCGGTGGATTATCATTATTGTTTTATTTAATGCCTGATACCTTCACAAATTTTACATGGATCAGGGATAGCGAAATTTTTGATAGCTATGCAAAAAACAATGGAAATGAAATTGCCCAAAAAGTATTAGATAATATTGAAAAGGCCCGTATTTCTATTTTTAAATCCGAAGCTATCAGAAGCTTTTTATTTATATCAGCTGCAGGAGTTCTCATCTGGCTATTTTCAAAAACAAAAATTAATAAAACAATTCTTATTGCTGGCTTAGCTATATTGGTTGTATGTGATTTAGGCTTTGTTGATAGAAGCTTTTTAAATGATAAGAATTTTGTTAATAAGAAACAAATAGAAAACCCGTTCCCTGAAACTGTTGCTGACAAAGCAATTTTACAGGATAAAGACATCAGTTACCGTGTATTCGATTTATCCGATCCGAATGGTCCGTTTAATAGTGCAAGAGCATCTTACTTCCATAAATCAATTGGAGGGTATCATGCCGTAAAACTTAGACGTTACCAGGAATTGATCGAAAATCAAATAAATAGAAATTATCAAAACCTTGTTACCACCTTTAGAAGTAACCCTACCGAAACATCACTGGATAGTATGTTTGCAAAACAAAGTGTTTTGAATATGTTGAACACCAGATACATCATTTACAACACCGAAGCTGCTCCATTAGTAAATAAATCTGCTATTGGAAATGTGTGGTTTGTGAAAGATATAAAAATGGTTAACAATGCAGATGAGGAACTAAAAGCTGTTGGAGAAATAAATCCATCACAAACAGTCGTTGTAGACAAACGTTATGAAAAAGAATTACATGGGTTTACACCAAAGACAGATTCTACTGCTACGATTAAATTAACCGATTACAAGGCAAATCATTTGAAATATGAGTCTAATACAACAGTGGAACAATTGGCAGTATTTTCAGAAATTTATTATGATGATGGATGGAACGCCTACGTGGATGGTGAATTAAAACCTCACTTTGGAGGTGATTGGGTTTTACGTGTAATGCGTATCCCTGCTGGGAAACACACCATCGAATTTAAATTTGAACCGGACACTTATGAAAAAGGAGAAAAGATAGCTATTGGTTCCGGTATAATCCTGCTTTTGCTATTGATTGGAGCATTATTTATAGGCTTAAAACAACGAAAAGCGTGTGATATTAACGATAAGAATAATGCCGACTAACAATTTTAAAATCGTCAGCACTCAATATATAATTATGAGTGCTGACGATAATTAAGTGCATGAGGGATTATTGTTTTTTTAATTGAGAAATGGTATGAATTGGATCTTGTGCAGAAAAAACAGTATTCCCGGCAACTAAAACACTGGCCCCGGCTTCTACAAGCTTTTTATAATTGTTTAAATCAACACCACCATCAATCTCAATTCTTGCAGATGATTTCTTTTCTTCAATCAATTGTTTTAAAGAACGAACCTTTGCATAGGTGTTTTCAATAAATTTTTGTCCTCCAAACCCAGGGTTAACACTCATTACACAAACCAAATCAATATCTGCAATAATATCACTTAACAAATGAACAGAAGTGTGTGGGTTAATGGCAACACCAGGTATCATTCCTAGTGCACGAATAGCCTGAACTGTTCTGTGTAAATGTGTACAAGCTTCTAAATGCACCGATAAAATATTCGCTCCGGCTTCTTTAAATTGTTGTAAATAACGATCAGGATCATTGATCATTAGATGTACGTCCAACGGTTTCGTTGCATGCTTTTTAATCGCTTTTACAACCGGAAATCCAAACGAAATATTCGGAACAAACATCCCATCCATGATATCAACATGGAACCAGTCGGCTTCACTTTTATTAATCATTTCAACATCACGCTGAATATTTGCAAAATCTGCAGATAGGATGGAGGGGGCAACTAAATAAGACATATTAATTAAGGGGTGATTAATGAGCTGCAAAAGTACAAAAATATTAGATGTGAGATATGAGATTTTAGATTTAAGACCAGTCAATGGTCATAGAGTCAGTAAGGTTGATTTGGCTCTCATATCTCACATCTCAATTCTCAGATCTAGTTAACCTATTCTTCACATAAGCTTAATGGCAAAAATTTTCTTTTACCTTTTTTAATGTGTTGCTTTATACCGTTGAAAAACAATATCCTGATGTTTTTTGCCTGAATAATTTATCGTAACAGTTTTCAATGAATAAAATATAAACAGCATTAAAAAATTATCCCCATGAAAAACCGAAAATTAATCGACATTTACTACAAAGAGGCAGTAAAGGATTTGGATAAATCCATTCTTAGCGATAGAGATACCTGGTATAATCACATTCTTCAACTACCAGAACATTTACAGGTTATTTACACGGTTGTCAATTTCCATCAACAACTTTTTAAAGGCGGTTTTCATTTGTATTTTTCAAAGCCACACGCACAATTTGCATACCTGGCGCTGGAAAATCTTTGGATGATTAAAGCTATTAAAAGTTTTATGATCCTCAAAGGAGCTTTGAATGAAGTAAATTGTGAGTTATATACGCCCGATGAATTCAGAAAACAAGCATTTGAAGGAACACTGGAGCAAATTAAAAATTCAGACGAAGATTTCGTTGATGTACTGGATGAATTAGATACAGAATATTATTCGTTAGCAGAAGATGTGGAGGAGCTGCTTGCTGATTATTTGAAACATACGGTGCTTACGCTTCAACACGAACAACAGCT
>DAORKB010000023.1:0-23996 GCA_035439365.1 Bacteroidia bacterium | reverse complement strand
CAAATAATTTAATTATTAAGAATATTGAATCTGCAGCAGTGACCGGCCACAATGCATCCCGTTACGTAGAAGGTAATTTAAGACGCTATATAAATACCGGGGTGCCTACCTCTTATGATTTTCCTGTTGGCACTTCTGCAAAAGGTTATCAACTTGCCAATGTAAGTTTTACAACTGTACCATCTACCATCACTTATTTAACAGCGTTCTTTAGCGCCTACAGTGTTGTACCAAGTGCACTCAACGTTTCAGAGTGTATGGCTACCTATAATCGCGCAGCATTGAACAACGGCTATTGGGATATCAGTGCCAATAACTCTCAAAACAATGTTGGGTTGTACAATATGACTTTATACAATACCAATTATACAAATGCATTTAGCGGATTCACCATTATGAGTCAACATAATGGAAGCGCTACCTGGGCATTGGTGAACGGGGATGGCAGTAATGGTAATTGTGTTGTATCTCCTGTTACCGCAGTAGAGCGAAGAAACATGAAAGGATTCTCCAAATTTGGAGTAGCCCAATCTTTAAGTGTTCTCCCGGTAGAGCTCCTTTCTTTTGATGCAATTTACAATGGCCAGTCTACTGATGTAAACTGGACAACTGCGACTGAAAAAAATAATGATTATTTCATCGTTGAGCGTTCCACTGATGCCAAAGATTTTGATTTCATTGAAAAAGTGCACTCCAAGGCAAAAGGAGGAAATAGCACATCCATCCTCAATTACACATTGAATGATCCCGATGTTAAGGCAGGAATTTATTACTACCGGCTTAAACAAGTTGACTTTGATGGCAAATTTACGTATTCAAGTATGGCCACAGTAACAATTGAGGACAAAGAAATATTAATAGTTACGCCCAACCCGACGGACAACTCTGCCGATGTTATTTATGAATCGAATTCCATCGGTGTTGCACTCTTGAAAGTTTATGATACAGGAGGACGACTGGTTATTGCAAAAGAATTGGTATGTACAAAAGGGCATAATAGCTATGCACTGGATCTTCAGAAAGAAATAAGTGGAATGTTCTATATAACTTTAAGCATCGGTGATAAAGTACATCATGCTAAATTATTGAAGCAATAATCATTGCTTCAATAATTTAGTTGACATTATTTTCGAGTACGAGGGACTTTAATGCTTGTATCCATACAGGATGATCGTTTAAACTTTCTACAAGCTGAACTTTTTTGCCTCCATGCTTTTCAAAAATTTCATTGTACTCAGTTCCTATTTCATAAATGGTTTCAAGGCAATCAGCAACAAAAGCAGGAGAAAATATCAGCATGTTCTTTTTTCCCTCACTTGCTTTACGTTCCACCACTTTATCACTGTATGGTTTTATCCATTTGTCATTTAACCTTGATTGAAAAGTGGTTTCATATTTTCCTTCGGGAATATTCAACCGCTTTACCAGTTGTCGTGTTGTTTCAAAACAATTGGCACGATAACAATACGCATTTGCCGGTGTAATCGTATCACAACAACTTCCCAACTTACAGCTATTTCCACCATAATGTGCCGAACTTTTCATAATGTGGCGCTCGGGCAGGCCATGATAACTAAAAATAAAATAATCATATGCCTTAAGATCATATGTTTGTGCCCGTTCTACACAAGCATCAATAAATCCAGGGTGATCATAAAATTTAGAAATAATTTTTACAGAAGGTGTTACCTCCCATTCTTTCAGCAAACGCATGGTTTCTTCAATTGAAGAACCTGTGCTGGATGAAGCATACTGCGGATACAAAGGCAAAATAATAATGGAAGAAACCTGTGCCTTTCTCAAGTTATTTAATGCAGTTTCAAGCGATGGTTTTTGATAACGCATTCCCAATTCAACCACATATTTATCTCCCAATTGTTTTTGCAGTGCCTCTTTCATCTTTATGCTGTTCACCAAAAGGGGTGAGCCTTCTGCTGTCCAGATATGGCTGTATAATCTTGCAGAGTTAGACGTACGAAAGGGAATAATAATACCATTCACTAAAAAAAATCGTCCGACAGGACTAATGTCAATGACACGACGATCATTTAAAAATTGTGTCAGGTATTTTTTCACGTCTGCTTTCGACGGACTATCGGGAGTACCCAAATTAATCAGTAATACGCCTGTTCTCATTTAAACTTAAATATGTATTGCACGTTTAGCGGTAGCATCTAAACAAGCTTCTTTGATTGCTTCTGTAAATGTTGGGTGTGCATGACTCATTCTGGAAATATCTTCTGCACTTGCACGGTATTCCATTGCAACAACAGCTTCGGCGATCATATCAGCCGCACGTGGCCCAATCATGTGTACACCTAAAATTTCATCGGTTGCTTCATCAGCCAACACTTTAATAAATCCATCCGTATCCATCGATGCTCTTGCTCTTCCACTTGCTTTGAAAGGGAAACTTCCTACTTTGTATTTTTTTCCTTGTTCCTTTAATTGCTCTTCTGTGTATCCAACAGCAGCAACTTCCGGCCAGGTGTATACAACGCCTGGAATAAGATTATAATTGATATGTGGTTTTTGTTTTGCCATTACTTCCGCAACAAAAACGCCTTCTTCTTCTGCTTTATGCGCCAACATAGCACCTTTCACCACATCGCCAATTGCATAAATACCCGGCACATTTGTTTGCAAGTGATCATCCGTTTCTATTCGCCCTCGATTATCCAGCTTTACTCCGGCTTTATCCAAACCTAAATTATCAGTATATGGCTTGCGTCCAACGGATACCAAACAATAATCACCTTTTAATTCTATTTTTTCTCCTTTTGAATTCTCTGCAGTAACAATGGCTTCTTTACCTTTTGTTACAGCACTCGTTACTTTATGGTTCAGGTAAAATTCAAATCCTAATGTTTTCTTTAATACACGTTGAAGTTCTTTACCCAACGCTCCATCCATGGTAGCAATTATGGCTGGGGCATATTCCACAACAGAAACTTTAGCACCCAATCGTGCATACACAGAGCCCAATTCCAAACCGATAACACCACCTCCAATAACTACCAGATGTTTTGGTACTTCTGTTAATTCCAATGCTTCAGTAGATGTAATCACACGTTTTTTATCGATCTCCAATCCTGGTAATGATGAAGGTTTTGATCCTGTTGCAATAATTACCTGTGTGGATTCAATTTGTGATTTCTTACCATCAGCACCGGCAATTTCAATTGTATTTTTATTGATAAAAGATCCATGCCCTGTAAACACAGTGATCTTATTTTTTTTCATCAAAAAATTAATTCCTTCTGTTGTTTGTTTTACAACATCATTTTTGCGCTTAATCATTTGTTTGATGTTAACCTTAACATCTTTCACATCGATTCCATGCTCTGTAAACGTATGGGTAGCATTGTGGTAGTGTTCAGAAGAGTCTAACAATGCTTTTGATGGAATACATCCCACATTTAAACAAGTACCACCAAGTGTATTGTAGCGTTCAATAAGTGCTGTTTTCATTCCCAGTTGTGCGCAACGAATTGCTGCCACATAACCACCTGGTCCGGATCCGATAACGGTAACATCAAATTTTTCCATTGTTATTTCTTGTATTAAAATTAAGGTTCAAGCTCCTGCTTTTTCGGCTGCAAAGTTATCATTTTTTAACGATCCTGAAACGGATTAATAAGGAATAAATAAGGAGCAGGAACGACGCGTACATCGCCACTCTGGCAATGTAATCACCAAATCGGGTGTAAAAAGTAAGTGAATCGCTTATTCCTATTTTTGCTTTGATCGCTGTTGGTACCCACCAATGTGTTGCTTGTAAAATGTTTCCGCACGGATCAATAAAACAGGATGTACCAGTATTTGCTGACCGCACAATCCAACGCCTGGTTTCAATGGCTCTCAAGGTTCCATATTTTAAATGCTGCTTGTATCCGGGTGTATCCCCCCACCAACCATCATTGGTGATAATTGCAATAAAATTAGCACCATTCTTTATATATTCTCCAACATACTCCCCATAAATACTTTCGTAACAAATTACAGGTGCCGCTTTTATTTTCTGATCCGGTGAAACAAGAACGCTTCTTTCCTTTTGCATCCCCAGGCTGCCGGTGGTTCCTCCTAAATCAAGGGCCAGGTTATCAATATGTTTAAATATAAAGCGAAATGGCAATAGTTCTGCACCTGGTACAAGTTTGGATTTGTGATAAATTTGCACTTTTCCGGTATTATCCAATTGCAAAGCTGTATTATAATCATCATAGTAACCCTCCGCTTTTCCAAATTTACGGGCAGTGGATGACAACGGCTCCCCTTCACGATAGGCTTTTGCAGTAGATGCTCCAATAATTATTTTGAGATGGGGGTATTTAGCTAAAAATTGTTGAATTAAAAGAATACTTGGATCCATGTAAATATCTTCTTCCCAAATAGCATTCGGGATGGCTGTTTCCGGGAATATCGCGTACTCTGTTGTCGTTGAATCAATTTGCTCTTCTGCCAGCATCAACATTCTTTTTAATTGTTGAATCGGATCTCCTGAGAATTTTTCATTATAGGGGTCAATGTTTGGTTGCACCACCACTACCTCATACGCCATTTCTTTAACCGCCATCATTGATGACCTTAAGCGCATTTCCACAAAAAAAGAAAGAGCGATTGGAATAAAAATAATAAGTCCAATGATAACCCCTTTTTTTCTTGTAAGTTGAAATTTTATTTTATTTTCTACGCTTACAAAGCAGGATGCAACCAAACAATTAATTAAAAGTACCCACACTCCGCCTCCAAACACACCTGTGTATTCATACCACTGAACCAATTTTAAATTATCTGCAAATGCATTACCCAGCGTGAGCCATGGCCAGGAAAGGTCCCAATCCAAATGCAAAAACTCCCAGGTGATCCAAAAGCAACAAAAGATAACATATTGATATTTATCACCGATTCGTTTTTTGACCTGGTGATAGAGCAAAAAAACAAGTGACATTAACAAGGAGTTGCAAAGAAAAGCCATAAGCGCTCCACCAAAGGAAGCATTTTTCACCCACCAGGTAGTGAGTACATTCCATGTAATGAATGTTAAGTAGGCACTCGTAAATAAAATAAGTGTGTTGTATTTACCGATTCGTTGAGCAATGCTCCTTTCAACAAGCAACAAAGGTACAAACCCAATAAATAATAAAGGAATGAAACCGTGTGGGAACCAGGCAAGGGTTAGCAACAATCCGCTAAGCAGTGCCAGCAAATAAAGCTGAATTGTTTTCACAAAAAAAATTTTTGTAAAGATACACTTTATCAGGATACTTTATTTTGCACCAAATAAAAAACAGGAACCAACGCTCCTGTTTTTAAGAGTTACTAATCTCCCTATTCTTCCGCCTTTGCTGTTGTTATTTTTGATTCGTTCAATTGAATAACTTGTTTTAATAAGCCTTCCAGCTTATTTTCCATTGCTTTATTTTTAATACGCATTGTCGCATTTTGCAATTTCAGTTCTTCGATCTGTTTTTGCTGTTCTTTCATACCCTCTGCAAGCAAAGCCGTTAAGTATTGATAGTTCAGTGATTTGTATTCCGCTCCATCACTCACTACATCATCTCTTGTCGGACCTGTACCTACTGTATTTTTAACCACATGCAAAGGTTGTTCCGGTGCAGTAATGCCAATGCCTACATTTCCCGCACTGGTAACACGCATACGTTCATTGGCAGCAAGTGTACCATTCGTAAAAAATTTAAGATCTCTTCCGGTTGCTGCATTTCCAATTGCGAAATCGTCACCAAGGCTATATAAATAACCATCATGCGCATCACCAATAGTAAAACTGGGAGAGCTATAACCACTGCCATTAATTCCCATGTCCACAAAATAATTTGTTTCCGTTCCATCATTGGCTGTTGCAACAATATCCGAACTGGCGGATGCACCTGTTGATGTATTTTGAATATTCAATTGAAAATAATTATTGATACTCCCTGTTGCTTTAATTGCATTGACAGAAGTAGTTGTTCCTGCTGCCACTAAAAATTTTTCCGGATACGTTGCATCAAAACTTGGTGCTGAACCCACACCCACATTGAGTTGCTCTGTAAACGTTAACATATCTTCCCGTACGGTGGAGTTCAAATGTGAGATTCTAAGTGTTTGTTTACCTACACCTGCTCCATCATAATGATCCAGGGTAAAACCATAATTTCCTGCACTTGAATTTTCATTGAACTCTATTGTATTCACTCTATCTGGCGAAGCAGGGTTCAATGCCCGGGAAGTTCTTAATCTAAGTACTGTTGGATTGGATGAACTTGGATCAACGATATCGAAAATGGTTCCCGGTGAATTGTGCCCAATACCAACATTCCCTGCTGCACTGATACGCATTCGTTCGGCATTATTTGTAATGAATGGTAAGGCATAATTACTTGTCAGACCCAATGTTTTTTCAGATGTCAAGGCATTACCGCCCTGGTTCCAGGCACCACCTGCAGTGGTTGTTTTGGTTACCGGAGTTATTTGTGACATAACTGCCCAGGAAGAACTTCCATCACTTACAACCATAACAACTTCATATGGATCGTCCAACAACCAGCTTGTTCCTCCATCAATTGTATTGGTTCCACTTCTTGCAATCGTTACATTTCCTGCATTTACCTTTTTAATATTATAGACGCGCCCCAGGCATGTATTCGCTAATGGCAATGTGATTGTGATTGCTCCGGCGTTATTACACACCACATTACTATATGTATCATCCAATGTTGTATTTGCTGTAATGGTATTCAGTTTTGTTCCAATTGACCCATTGACATCCAATGTTGAAACAGGAGTTGTGGTATTAATCCCTACGCCGTTTTGTGCATGCATTGCTGCAACAAAAAAAAGGGATAATACAGTAATGATGGCTTTTAGATAATTTGTTGTTGCTTTCATAACGTTTTATTTATTATAAATAAATGCTATTTGGATATCACTATTTTTTGTGTTGATACACCTTCAGGTGTTATAAACATTGCTTTATATTGCCCATTGGCGAGATCGTTCAGATTAAGTATTATTTCCTGATTTCCCTTTATAGCATACGTTTTCTCTACCTTAACAATAGCACCACGAATATCAATGATTCGAATCTCGATGTTTTGATCTGCGGGAGCATTTAAACGAATGATGAGGTTATCTTTAGTAGGGTTAGGATAAAGAAGAATTGATTCATTTTCATCAAACAAAACACTATTTATGGGAGAATAGGCATGCTTCCCATCAAAGTCAATTTGCTTTAGCCGATAATAAACTACAGTACCGGAGGGTATAAATTTTCCAACCCCAATGTCTGTTAATCCATAATTTATAATTTGTGTGCTGTTCCCGGCACCTTTTTCCGTTGCAATTTTTTCAAATGAAATATTGTTGATACTTCTTTCAATTTCAAAACGATCATTGTTAAGTTCAGAAGCGGTGCTCCAATTCAACAATACATCCTGGTTAATTCGTTTGGCTGTAAAATCCAATAACTCTACTGGCAACGGAGAAGCAGAATTCCCAACAGTTATTGGCAAATAATTAAAAGTTGTAAGTGGTGATGTAAATGATTTTCTGTAAGGCGTACTGTTTTCTACCGAAAGTATGGCCTCCTCGTACGCTGGTTTAAAACAATTTGACAAAGCTTTAAAGTACAGGCATATTGCTCACGATTTAAGAGACTCCCTATTAAATAAAGATAATTTTAAACAAGTTACTGAGCTCAATGCAAAATATGAGACAGATAAAAAGGAAAAGAAATTTTATTACTTAAAAAAGATCAGATCCTGACAGAAAAAACCTTGAAAGAACAACGGTTATTACGCGGGGGCTTAATTGGTGGTTTGAGTTTATTGTTTATTGCAGTATTCACAATGTACAGACGATACCGCTTTAAACAAAAAGCAAATTTAATTCTTGAAAAGCAAAAGCAAGAAATTGAGCAGCAAAATGCACTTATAACCGACAGTATTGATTATGCAAAAAATATTCAGGAGTTGATATTACCAGATCAGAATAAAATACAACATATATTTCCGGATTCATTTATCTTGTATAAACCAAAATCGGTTGTAAGCGGTGATTTTTACTGGATGAATAAAGTAGGTGATAAATTAATATGTGCAGTAACAGATTGCACAGGGCATGGGGTTCCGGGTGCATTTATGTCCTTGCTAGGCTCTAATATGCTGGAGAATGTTGTGAACAAAAGAAATGTGGTTCAACCCTCTAAAATTTTAGATGCATTGAATAAAGAAGTAGTGAGCCGTATGGCAACTCAGGAAAATATTGATGATATAAAACATGGGATGGACATTGCGGTTATTTCAATTGATACAACTACCAACCAATTGCAATATTCCGGTGCACACAACCCAATCTATATTGTAAGAGGATCAGAGCTTATTGAAATCAAGGCCGATAAAATGACAATAGGGTTTGATAACAAACAAAATTCTATTGTATATACCAACCAAACTGCTGAACTTAAAAAAGGGGACATGATATATTTATTTACGGATGGTTTTCCAGACCAAATTGGTGGTCCTAAACGAAAAAAATTCTTTTACTCTCCGTTCCGTAGTTTGCTGAGTTCAGTTAGTGCACTTGATCCTGCGGCACAGTTAAAAAAAATAAACGATGCACATGTGGAATGGTTAAACGGTGGGCAGTTTGAGCAGACGGATGATATTTTGGTGATGGGAATAAGATATTAGATGTGCTCAACCTGACAGATTACTAAAAGATAGATACGCCTAGTTTTGTTGTCAAACGCTCCAGAAATTCCACCCCATAAAATGAATTTCCTTTTGGATTTAATCTCGGGCTCCAAACAGCAATGCTGTATTTTCCCGGATGAATTGCAACAATCCCTCCTCCTACTCCGCTTTTACCTGGTAACCCAACACGAAATGAAAATTCACCTGCTTCATCATAAAAACCACAGGTTTGCATAATTGCATTCACACGTTTGGATTTACTGAGTGAAATAATTTCTTCGCCGGTTGTTATTAATTTTCCATGATTGGCGAACAACAAAAATGTTTTTGATAATTCCTCACAAGTCATTTCAATCGAACAGATGTGATAGTAAAAATCAATGACCTCATCGATATCGTTATGAATGTTCCCAAACGATTTCATAAAATTAACCAAGGCAGCATTCCTGTACCCTACTGCCTTTTCCGATTCAATCATTACTATATTATAATTAATAGTGGGGTTGTCAGAAATTTTTCTGACAAAATTCAGGAATGTTGATTTTGTATTTTCTTTTAAATTGCTTATCAGTATATCAGCAATTACAATTGCTCCTGCATTGATAAAGGGGTTTCTGGGTATACCCATTTCATGTTCCAATTGTACCAACGAATTAAATGCGCTACCTGAAGGTTCAATACCTATCCGTTTCCACAATTTATCTCCTTCTATTGAAAAAGCAAGTGTTAATGAAAACACTTTTGAAATACTTTGCAACGAAAAACGCTCTTGAAAATCACCAACACCAAACCCGTGCAAATTGTCCACAGCAGTTAAATGTGTTCCAAATTTTTCTGCATTTACTTTTTTTAGTTCTGGAATATAACCAGCTACTTCACCACTTGGTGGAATTTTCTTTACCGCATTCATCAAATCGTTCAACACCTGAGAATAATTCATTGATCGAGAGTTTTAGTATGCATCAAATATAAACCATTAACTTGTAAATTGAAATGAAAGTAAATGTAGCCCTTAAGCTGCGGTCCAGACCAAGATCCCGCTACTTTGAAGAAATATCAACCATTTACTATTTTATTTATTAAGACCGGTTCATAATTTTTTAAACCATTCATCCTATTTAATTTTGGTTTTTCATGAAAGGGTTTAACTTTGGGCAAACCAAAAAATTTTAACCCCATGACAAATTATGACGCTCCCGTATCAGCTAATTTCCCTGTAATTTTATTGGCTGCACTAATACCATTGGTAATCGGATTTATCTGGTATAACTCCAAAGTATTTGGCAACGCCTGGATGAAAGCTGCAGATCTCAATGAAGAAAAAATGAAAGGAGCAAAAATGCCATTAATTTTTGGACTTACTTATTTACTGAGTTTCTTTGTTGCCTTTTTTATGATTCCGCTTACCATTCATCAAAGCCATTTGATTTCTATTGTGATGAATGAAGATGGTATTATGAATTGGGATGCAACGTCAGAGGCAGGCAAAATGGTTTCTGATTTTCTGAAACGATACGGTAGTAATTTTAGAACATTTAAGCATGGTGCACTTCACGGAACCATTTCGGGAATTATGCTTGCAACACCTGTTATTGGTGTGAATGCTTTATTTGAAAGAAAGGGTTTTAAATATGTTGCTATCAACGCAGGTTTCTGGATTGTTAGTTTCGCGTTAATGGGCGGTGTTGTTTGTGCGTTTACGTAGGCCTTCGCTAAAGCTGCGGCCTTACGCAGTAAATTATAGTAAATTAAAAAACTTGCACGCACTGTGGGCGGGCATCACAATTTAAATATTATCACGACTTTATATATTCACAAAAAAAATCCCTGGAAGTTCTCCAGGGATTTTTTATTTTATTTACACTTGAATGTTATTTCGCCGTTGCAACAACGTTCACATCCAATTCAAACTCGTCGCTGATAGCTTTGTCACCAATGCTTTCGAAGAAGCTTGCTGAACCATATTTAATATCAAATTTGGTACGGTTCACCATAATTTTTGCAATGGTAACAATGGCTTTGTCATCCAGTTTTATCATTGCCGGAAATGTAATTTCGTTGGTTATTCCTTTGATGGTTAATTTACCAGTTACATCATAATCATTTCCGGATTTCAAGGTAACTTTTGTTATTTCAAATTTTGCTTTTGGATTTTTAGCTACAGCAAAGAAATCATCACCTTTCAAGTGTCCGATTAATTTTTCGTTGTATCCTTTATCCGTTATATCTGTACATGTAATTGAATTCATATCAAATTCAACTGTACCGCCAGTTATATTTTTACCATCAGAGGCAAGTGATCCTGAAGAAACAGAAATACCGCCATTGTGCTGACCGGTTACTTTTTTTCCTATCCAGGATGCAGTTGTTGCTTTTGTGTCTACTGTATAATTTTTGTTCACCTTTTTTACAGGTGTAAATGCGAATGCTGTAACTGCTGCTGCTACAACAAGGCTGATTGAAAGTTTAGGGATCATTGTTTTTAATTTTTTAGTTTAAGTTGCAAATATATGTATATACATGTAATGTGCCAATTTTAACTAAAAAAATTTTATAATGAACTCATTATCTCACCATTAACTTTTGTACAATACGTCCTTCATCGGTTTGCACGGCAATCAGGTAGGCACCCGAACTTAAATCAGTTGTATTGATAAAATAGTTCTTTTCTCCGGCTTCCATTGGGCCTTCATAAATGGTTTGAATTTCCTTTCCAGCAATATCCAGTAGTTTAATTGTTCCATTCAGATTTTTATTACAATACAAAGGGATACAAGTAATACCTTTTGATGGGTTCGGATAAGCCGGTGTTATTTTTAACATAGGTTCATTTTCCGAAAGTCCGGTTGCATTCCCATACACCAGAAAGGTAAAATTTCCTTTGGGTGCAGGCATCGGCCTTACTTGTTTCTTACCCGTATTGGATTGCCCTTCGATATAGTAATAAACACGTGTTCCCGATGGATATGCCGGAATATTACCGGTCCAGGTATTCCCGCTTGATAATGTCATAGACGCCATTGAAAAAGGTCCATTTACATTGGTTGCATAATAAATGGTTGCGGTTTTAATGCCAGAACGATGTTGGATACGGGCATTCACCACATAAGGCGTAGTTGTATTAGTTGTATTCGGTAAATTTTGATGCACAATTAACAACGGGTCCGTTGTTCCAACAGAGTGCGTCATACAATGCAATGAACCACTCGCACTAATGGTGGAGTTGGAAACAATTCCTGTTACGGTGTATCCTGGCATTGCTTCTTTAATGATGCGGATTGCAGTTGTATCATACTTTGCATAATACTGGGGGACAATAATTGTTTTGTTGATGATACTTGAATTCGTGTAGGTTAAATAATTTCCTCCATTATCCGGATAACTGTTGCCATTTAATTGATCCGGCGGCTGTGGGATACGGATCACTTTATATGGAGTTCCGAAAGGAGATTTAAAGTTTGAAAGTACATATTGTAAGTTTGCCTCTATCTGCGGACCATCTGCTTTATTCTTCGGATATTCACCAATTAACAATGTTTCTTCATTCAGCAGTTTCATATGCATGTCAATATGGTGGATCCCATCATATGGAAGTGTTGACATTTTTATATAACTATCCACTCCCATAAAATCCTTCATAATCTTATTGATTTGTGCTTCTGACTTTGAAGAATTTTCATCCAGAATCAATTTGGAAGAAAAGGAATTATGCAAACCATCGGTCATGTAGTTTCCTCCGGTATGTGTTAGCGATGTAGTACCTGCAGTTGTTTCATACAAAGGAACCTTCAGCATTGCCGACACTGATTGAGGAATGGCATCATCTTCCGGACGGGGGCGATTGTATTTCCAATCCACCATAATCAGCGAGTCCACATCATTTGTATAACAACTATTTCCCATGTAATCTCTGATCCACACACTATTAATAGGTGTAACGTTGAATTTTACATTGGTAAGGGGTACGTTATCAGCTGTTAAATAATTTTTTATGGTTGCTACATCGGAATTAGATCCTGTGTTAATGATCACAGTCGTTTCTTTAACAGCTGCTCTTACAATGTCTCTCAATACCGATTGATAATCAACCCATGTAATGGTTAATGCTTGTATTTCTTCCCACTGCGCCATGTTACGAACTGGGCTTGTTGGTGGTTTTGTAATACCCACAGGTGCGTAAGGGGCTTCCTCAAAGGACGGATCATTTATTCTTTTTAATTCTTCTGCTGAAAAACCTACCGGTAAACTTTGTTGTGCTTTTATCTGAATGGAAAACAGGATTGCTGCTCCTATAAAAGATAGGCGTTTAAAATTTGTATTGATTTGCATGAAAAGGATTTTGAAATAATTTATAATAGAAACTGCCTCAATAAGAATTGAGGCAGTTCAATTGTTGCATCGTTAACTTATCGTTCGATTACCAAACGCTCTGTTTTTATAGAAACAGCTGTTTCTAATTTGCAGAAATAAACACCAGTAGGCAATTGAGAAATATCTACTGTTTTATTAAATGTTCCTGAAAGGCTGCTTTCATCAGCAATTACCAACACTTGTTGTCCTAAGCTGTTGTATAGTGACAATTTAATTTTTCCTGAATTTGTCAATGATCCGGAGATCATGATTGACTGATCAGCAGGAACAGGGTATAGTTGCATAAAATCATTATCTGCAATTTCATTGATACCAACAGTTCCGCTGACATTGATTGTTCCTGTATAAGGCATTTTGTTAAATGCAGTAGCAGTTACATCAATCATCCCGGCTGCAGCAGCAGGAATGGTAATGCTTACAGAAGTTCCATCAGAAATACCAGTTCCTAAAATCACACCGTCTTTTGACAAACACACCAATGCATCTTTAACATTGCAGTTTACTTTTACAGTCACCGTATTCAACGAAATAGTAGCTGCATGTGCTACTACCATTGCGCCTGGAGTATCTGTAAACAACATAACTGAAGGATCGCCGAAAATGGTCCAGGTATCCGTCATATCAGTTCCACTGTCGTCTGATCCATTTCCATTATATGTATCATTCATCTGCATACATCCATTAAAAGATATTCCGGCAAATGTTCGTTTAATATTTCCTGATTTGGTTTCCGTTAAAATTTCAACCATTGCATCCTGCGCTTCCATTGGTGGATTCCAGCTTTGGTTAATGGTTGACATAAATGTTGCAACGGCGCCAGTTGGTTTTGTCGGTGTTCCGGCGCGTAACCAAGCTTCTGCGAAACAAGTTCCGGAAACAAAGTTTCCGTTTACACAAGCAACGGCCCAAACAAAAGGATTCATTTTATCATTTGAAGAAGAAGTTACGTTACTGGAAGAATAACCAGAAGTTACAAATTGAGTTTCGGTACCATGTCCTGTATACGTTATAATTCCAACACCAGCATTTACCTGTGAAGCTATAGTTGAAGCTGTTGGGCTACCTGATTTGTCTACACCACCTTGTGATCCATCAAAATTTTCTGAAACATCATTATATGTAAATGCAGTTAATTTACTTCTGATTTTACGTTGGTGCTGCCAATCGTATTCATTATCATCTCCAGGTCCTTCAGCCGATCCGATACAAATTCCTTTTTTATACCAGGTTCCATCTTTTTGAGGTGTTTTTTCATACGCAATTGTACGGTTTACCATTGTTTGCACTTGCGCAGAGGTAGTCGCTGAAAAACGACCCATGAATACCTCGGGATAAGAGTCATTCCCGGTAATGTATCCATAGTTATTATCAGAGTCACCTGCCGAAGTTGAAGAAGATGGAATTTGAGGCGCATCACCAACCAATAAAACAAATTTTAATGTTGGGTGGCTCGAATAGTAGGTAGCGATATATTTTTTAATTGCAGCTGCAGTAGTGCCTGCTGTGGATTTCAAAACTAACTCTGTTGGAATTCCTTTTTGGTTTTTCCATTTAACAAAAGGAGCGATATCGTTTTTAAAATCATCATAACAAATTACAAGCATTGAACCTGTTTCTCCAATTGGATTGAATGCAGATTTACTTAATGCAGCATTACTTTGGAAATTGATGAATTGGTGCTGATAAATTGCTTTCATTTCTGCGTCAATTGCTTCCACATCGCCGGTACGGATAAATTCATTTAATCCGCCTATTGTACTTTTCTGATCAACACGCACAACGATATTGGTATAAACTCTTAATGTTTTTGTTTGAGGATTATATTGGAACGGGGAAACCCAAACCGATTGCGCTCTAAAATCTCTTAAAATATATGGATTATTTAAAGAAGCGATATTGGATGGATAGAATTCATTTTTTGAATATTCTTCTCCTTTTATATAAGGTACATTTTCAGGATTGATATTTCTGTATAAATTTCCTTTTGACGGTGCAATGTTTACATTCTCTACATCATAGAAAGAGCTGGATACAACAGTAATCTCCATGACACCTAAATCAGGGATAATAACCGAACTGGTTAGTTTTGGAAGATCAGGTGCTCCTTTTTTCAGAAAAGGTGTTCCTTTTTCTATAGAAATGGTCGAGGCTTCAGCCCCATCCATTTTTACAGTTCGGGATTGATACTCTCCAGGTTTGAATTCAATTGTAATTGACTTAGGAGTTGGGCTAATTGCTTGAATTGTGGTTGGGTTGCCTGCTGACATTGTGCCTGATATCAGCAAGGCTGCGAAGATTGTAATCTTTTTCATGTGTGTTTTTTTTTAGTTTCATCAACCCCCGTCTTAAACCCCTTAGGCCAATAAGTGGGACCCGGAGTCGATTGTTATTTAAATATAGTCAATTTAAACTGAAAAGCCAAGCTTATTCACTAAAACTTAAATCCCGAGCACCCCTAAAAGTCGTTAAACCTATTGATTTTATTGAAAAATATCTGAACAATTGTCAGGAGTCCAAGCACTCTTTAAATAAATTATAACCCTTTGATTATTGTAGTGTTAAAACGACACAGCTTAATCATTTCATAACATTCTAAATATATCTTATTGATACAAAGTAGCTCTTTTTGTAATAATTTTAAACCAATTGCTCAATTTCGTGCGAAAAATTGTCATCATTCTTATTGTATTCGCATGTTCTTACCTCCAAATTCGTTGGGAGATTTCTACTACTTCTTATGAAGCTCATTCATGATAAAGGAAGGTACGTTGTTACACATATAGATGAACAACTGAACGCATTTAAAACACCTACCGTTCGTAATATTGAACTAACTGCACCATACATGCATAACGGAAGCTATTCTTCCTTGGAAACTGTTGTTGAATTTTATCATAAGGGAGGAGGGGCCGGATTGAAGTTAACAGTACCAAACCAAACATTACCGTTTGATTCACTTCAACTTTCACCAAGTGAAAAAACAGATATTGTTCTGTTTTTGAAAACATTAACAGATACAACAGGATTAACCTCCCCACCTGTTTTACCACGTTTCACAAGCACTTCAAAGCTTTAGAAAAAAATGTTTTTAACTTAAAATACAGTTAGTTAAGTTGATACCACTTTTTAAAAAGTTATTTTTTGCACTAAATAGACTGAGTCTAAATAGCTTTAGTCTTATAATCTTATTTTAACATTATACTCTTAAATGATAAAATTGGGTTCATCGTAAAGTAACTTCATCCCTCTAATATTGCGGGCATATAATTAGCCCTATGAAAAAGAATTACTCAATTATGTCCGGTTCCTTTACGAGAATCGGAAAATTATTCAGATCGGAAAAATTACAAGAGCAGTTGACGCTTCAAAAATTTAAATTTTTCTCTGCATTTATTAATGCCTTGCCACTTGTTTTATTAACCATTTTAGGTAATAATGCAAACGCACAATCTGCGTTGAGTTTTGGCTCAAACAACACAACAACCCACGTTGCTTTTGGTAACAAAACTGCTTTGGGTCTTTCTCAGTTTACGTTGGAGTGTTGGTTTAAACGTACCGGAACCGGTGTTACAACTTCAACCGGAACAGGTGGCGTAACAACTGCCATTCCATTAATTACAAAAGGAACTTCAGAGGGTGATGGAAGTACAATCGACTGTAATTATTTCATGGGGATCAACACCAGCGGAAACACGTTGTGTGCTGATTTTGAAGAAGGAGCTGGCGGAACATCGCCCGGCTTGAATCACCCAATTAGCGGTGTAACCGCAATCGTAAACAATGTTTGGTACCATGCTGCAGCTACATATGATGGCGCAACATGGAAACTCTATTTAAATGGAATATTAGAAGCAACACTTGCAGTTAATCAACCGTGTCAAAATTTGAGTATTCAACATTCTTCTATCGGTTCTTCTATACGTTCAAATGGTACAACTCTTCAAGGTTTTTTTGCAGGTGTGATTGATGAAGCACGTATTTGGAACAGCGCACGTTCTATCAGCAGCATACAATCAACTATCAATAGTCAAATTTCTACACCTCAATCGGGCTTAGTTGCTGGCTGGAGACTCAATGAAGGTGCCGGAACTACTGTAGGTGATATTTCTGGAAATGCTTTAAATGGAACCATCACAGGAACAAATTATACCTGGACCACCAGTGTAGCTCCATTCAACTTGGTATTCAGTAGCAATGTTGCTCCAACTATAACTTCTAACGGTCCTGTTAATGGCTCCAAATGCTTTGGAACGGGGCCGGTTACTTTAAGTGTAAACGTCAATGATGCAAATACAAGCGATCTTTTAACAGTTAAATTTTATGGAAGAAAGAAAGCGAAAGCACCTGATAATTTCTCAATGATTGCTTTACCAGATACACAATTTTATACCGAACAAACAAACGGTGGAAACAACAGCACCTTTAAAGCGCAAACAAGCTGGATTGTTGCAAACAAGGATGCTTTAGGAATAAAGCACGTTTCACAACTGGGAGATTGTGTACAAAATGGTGATAACGGTGGAAATGATATCGAATGGAAACGTGCTGACACCTCCATGAAAATTATTGAAAACCCAATTACCACTGCGCTAACAGATGGTATACCATATACTATGAATGTTGGCAATCACGATCAATCTCCCGGAGGAAGTGCAACAGGAACAACGACATTCTTTAACCAATACTTCGGAACTTCCCGTTTTGCAAGCCGTGCATATTGGGGTGGAAATTATGGTTCCAATGCTGATAACAGCTATCAATTGTTTTCAGCAAATGGAATGGATTTTATTGTCATCAGTTTTGAATATGATCCTGCTGCTAATGCAAGTGTTTTATCCTGGGCCAATACTCTACTACAAACATACAGCACGCGGAAAGCAATTATTGTATCTCATTGGATCATTAATGCTAATGGTACTTTTGGTGCACAAGGTCAGGCGATCTATAACGCATTAAAAGGAAACACGAATTTAATGCTAATGCTTTGCGGACATATCAACCCAAATGGTGAAGCCAGAAGAAGCGATGTTTTCAATGGAAAAACAGTACATACATTGCTTTCTGATTATCAGGATATCAATGGAGGAAATGGTTGGTTACGCATCATGACGTTTTCACCTGAAACTAATACGGTTGCTGTAAAAACATACTCACCAACGCTTAACCAATATCAAACTGATGCAAACAGTCAGTTTACCATTAGCGATGTAAATCTTTTTGATAATCCGGAAGCGTATCAATTGTTGAGTACACAAACAACAGTAGGCGCAGGAACATTAACATACAATTGGACCAGTGTGCTTGCCGACAGCACATACGAGTGGTATGCGACCGTATCCGATACAACACTTACAACAACATTAGCGTCTGCAACATTTACACCTGGCTCAAATCCGGTTGTAACTATTGGAAATGATACATCTTTATTATGTGGTCAACAACTTATTTTGGATGCTGGCAACCCAGCGCAAAACTATTTATGGTCAACCGGTGCTACCACACAAACAATATCTGTAAACTTAGAAGGTACTTACTATGTAAAGGTTACAAATCCTGCATCAGGTTGTTTCAACTCCGATACAATTGTTGTTTCATATCCTGGTAAAACAGATGTATCCATTACTAAAATCACAAGCGCTAATTGCTCAGGTGGATCTTCGTTATTAACTGCTACTGCCGGAATGAGTTCTTATTTATGGTCAACAGGAGCAACAACAAATGCAATCACTGTCACAAATTCTGGTACTTACTCTGTATTTGCAACAGACAGTACAGGCTGTAACGACACCGCATCAATTGCTGTAATCTCTGCTCCTACTTTGAATGCAGTTGCAACAGTTACGAACATAACTTGCAACGGTGCGAATAATGGCGCTATAAATGTGGCTGTAACAGGCGGAACAACTCCATACACTTACGCATGGAGCAATGGATCGGTAACTCAAAACATCAGCTCCTTAGCTGCAGGTACCTATACATTAACAATTACAGATGCTAGTAGTTGTACTTTTATACTTCCTGCTACTGTAACAGAGCCTGCTGTTTTATCACTAACTGCTCCAACGCTTACAACTACAAATGGCGGATATAACGGAACAATCAAAGTTAATCCTGTTGGTGGAACAACTCCATACACCTACACATGGAAATACAATAATGGTTCATCAGCTATCACCACTCAAACATTGAGTACAACTCACGTTGGAGGAAGCTATTTTGTGACAGTAAAAGACAATAAGAATTGTACTGTAACCGCAACTTATGCACATGCAATTCCTGCTGTAGCTCAAACCAATGTACTTCTTCCCTGGAGCTCAACATGGAAATATAAAGATGATGGATCTAACCAGGGAACTGCCTGGAGAGCATCTGCTTTTGATGACTCCGCATGGCCTTCTGCTGTAGCTGAATTTGGTTATGGTGATGGCGACGAGACAACACTTGTAAATGCATGTGGAACTGTTCAACAAACACCAACATGTACAAATAAATATCTGACAACTTATTTAAGAAAGAAAATTAATATTGCATCCACAGCGGCTTTCCAAAGTATTAAATTCAATACATTCAGAGACGATGGTATCATTGTATTTGTTAATGGCACCGAAGTATATCGCAGTGGTGTACAAACTGGAACCATTAACTACAATACAACACTTAGTTCATCTGCATCGGATGACGGAGAAACATTACAAACACAAACCGTAACACTTGCTGCAAGTTTATTGGTTGTTGGTGATAATACGATCGCTGTTGAACTTCATCAACAAAACGGAAGCAGCAGTGACTTAACATTTAATATGGAAATTCTTGCCACAACAGCAACACCTCCTGTTGTAACGACCACTCCATACTTACAACCTGTTACTCCAAATGCATTGTACACAACTATACTTACGACTGGAGATGTAGTTAATGGATACACTATGTGTGGTACGCCAGATGGTTTAGGTGCTTTTGATAATGGTAACGGAACATTTACCATCTTAATGAACCATGAGTTTGGTAGCACTGCAGGTGTGGCTCGTGCACATGGATCGAAAGGTGCATTCGTTTCAAAATGGATTGTGAATAAATCTAATTTGAGTGTGGTGAGTGGAGCTGATCTTATTCAAACTGTTAAGCTTTGGAATGGTACTGGATACACTACTTATAATTCATCTAATCCATCTTCATTAACAGCATTTAACCGTTTTTGCTCGGCCGACTTGCCTGCTGTATCTGCTTTCTATAACAGTGCTACAGGCCTTGGTACACAAGAGCGTATCTTTATGAACGGAGAAGAGTCTGGTAGCGAAGGCCGTGGATTTGCACACATTGCTACAGGTAGCGAAGCGGGTACTTATAAAGTGATTGCAAAAAATACATCCACGGGTCTTACTGCAAACATGAATGGTACTGCAACAATTATTGTTAACTCATTACCTGCAGATATCAATCAAAATGGAACCGTAGATGTTGCTGACCTGAGTCAATTATTATTAAACTTTGGAATAACGTGTACATGTCCATCAGACATTAATCAAGACGGACAAGTAAACGTAGCTGACTTAAGTCAATTATTGCTAACCTTTGGTCAGACATGCAGTGGCGTGTTTCCGATAAATCCATCAGGTTCTGCACAAGAAAATTAATTTTGCCTGGTTAACCATTAGTAAATACCCAATACCCCATGTAATTCATGGGGTATTGCTTTTTATATACAGATGTGAGATATTAGATGCTGAATAGATCCCAACGGTTCAAAATCTTAATCTTCTAAAATGAAAAAAGTTAGTTTGCGCATAACCCTTTACTTATTTCTGTTGTTGGTTTCAGCTTTTCTGTCATTCTATTTTGAAGGTTATTACAAAAAAATGATGCGTTACTTTTATGAAGCATTTACCTTTAACCGGGTTTCCTTTTATTTTCCATCAAAGTATATGGATTTTCCAAGCTCGGATTTCATTATCACACTTTGGCTTTTTCTTGTGTTGTATTATCACTTTTTAATAATCAAAAAAAGCAGGCCCGCTTTTTTAAGAAATCTATTTCCATTTTCTATTTCATTCGTTTCGTTGCTTCTTATGTGTTATATTGATGTTAACGTAAAGCTGATGGAGTGTACACAATGTGTTGACGGGCGGATCCAGCTATTTTATAATGCGGTTCCTTATGACGCTCTTTTTATACTGAGTTTGATATTTGGAGGAATCCCTTTAATGTTGGTATTATTTTCCAACTATTTCAAACGAAATAAAACAAACCCTATAAGATTGCAGTCAATCCAACGACCAGGAAAAGGCAACAATTAATTAACATCACAATGTCTACTTTTGTTTTTTATGAGGCTCTCTTAAAAACCTAATGAAAATTTTAATGTTCAATTCATGAAAATCAATCTTCTTGTATCTATTACAATAATTAGTACATGTCTTCTTACAATTAGTTTAAGCGCCATAAACACTTCTTACAAACCCATCTGCCCAACTGATATCAACAGAGATGGAATCACTAATGAAGCAGATGTTACTCTGCTGCTGAAAAAATTCGGTCAGACATGCAAATGCTGTGAAGATGTAAATGGTGACGGGACCGTTAATTCACAGGATCTGAGTTTAGTATTGTTGAATCAAGATATACCCTGCAGATGCTCAACCAAGAATAGCGAAGAAGGTATTGAATTTTAATTACAATGAATCTGAACTCATTCCCAATCTCTTCGTTCAAGGAGAGTGTTGTCCAAAATGTCTTTGAATGGGAATAAACTATCTGGCAATGAAAATATGGATACATTTTCTTTAAGAGATGAATTGTTGGAACAGCTATAAAAGAAAAGTCCACTCATCATTAAAATAAATATTCTTACTCGTACTTTCATCGTCCGTTAACTGTCATACTATACCTTCAATAAACCAGCTTTACTTTTACTTTTCGAACAACAGCTCCGGCCAAATATCCAATGGTCATCTCCTGACCTCTGCTCTTTTGTTGATCAATACGGAAAATATTGTAGAAGTTGGTGTAATTTCCTTTCTTCGGTTTTTGCAAACGTCCGTTTATTTGTGTGGTATCTAAACCATATGGAAATTTTAAACAAAAAAGAAAAGACTCCGATGACATGGAAACATCGCATTCATCATAATTTATTTTTTTCTCTTCAAACCCATCTTTTAACGACATGGTAAATGTCTTGTCGTAATCCGATAAATGAATTTTGGTTTGTTTCAATACACTTTTCACCAAAATATTATTTGTATTCTTCAGATTTTCAAGAAATGCCTTTGCTTGTGCATTCACATCCCCTAAGGGTACCGGATTATTCTTTACTAATTTTTCAGGACTGAGCTCTATATTTTTGAAATCATTCTTATAATTTTCAATCGATTTAACGGAGTCCCAATTTTGAGGATAAACATATTCATCACCGTTGTACAAAATTACAGGCGTGGTTGATGTATTCTTCTTTAAAAAATTGTATGTTTTTTCAGCTGTGTTGACAGCATCATTCAGATAAAAATTTTCTTCGTGACAAAAATAAATATAGCTGGCAATAGGAATTGTAACAGTTGGTTTAAACATATCCACCTGAAATTTCATTGATACTAATTTTTCATCGGCCACCTTTTTTCGGTACTCATACTCATCTTTATTTCCAGCCCAGTAAGCATATGAAAATTGAGTTAATAAAATATCTACTTTTCCAACTTTGTTTATGATGTATTCTGCTTGTGGTGCGTTTCTAATACCACAATCATTAATATTCAGAATGGTCAAACCATCTACCTTATAGGTTATCCACGAATCGCCTTCATTAAAATATTCACAAAGCACTTTAAAATCTTTGCTCAGTTCATAATATTTATCCTTATGAAGTTCGATCACATCCTTAAAACCCGCTTTTCTACAATAGTTTGCAACGCGTCCATCAATTGTATTTTGAAAAAGTACAGTTATGTTCTTTTTATATTCCTGTGGAATTTGTTTCAAATTGGGTGGATAAAAATGATCCGGATGTTCATGTGAGAACCATATATATTGAATGTCTTTGAAATCTTCGTAAGACATTTTTGTTTTACTAATTAAATCCCATCCGTTATTAAACACCTTACCCTCAAACCAGGGGTCAGAAATGATAGAGGTTCCGTTATGTTCGATGATGAAACTGGAGTGGTTAACAAATTTAATTTTCATAGGGTCTTGATATGGTCTATAGACAATTTAAATTCCGGTCAATCTTCAAAGCTTGCAGATGCAAATATAACTGAATCTTCTTATAAAAATTTTTCACTCCCCAAATCTAACGGCCCGGTGTGGGGCCATGGTCCATTTTTAATTTTCAAGGGTTCAATTGGCCAGCTTTTCCATTTCCCTTTCATATTTGCTGAAGTCATTAAATTCTGTATAACAATTTCTAAATCGTCCAATCGCCACACATCTTTGTTCGGATCATTTTTCAGTTTTGAAGTCGCATTTACCGCTTGTTGTCCAACCCTGGAAATTACCAATGTGGAGCAGGGCGGGCTCCAACAGCCCAAACCTGAGAATGTAGCATGAAGCCGTGCAGCCACTTCCATTCCTCCTGCTGCATCCATTGTCACAGCACATGCAACAGGTTTTCCAAAGAACACATCCGTGTTTTCAAATACGGACATTACTTCAATAAACCGTTGAAGTGGTGAACTCCAATTGTTCCAGTATGTTCCGGAAACGATGAAAAAAGCACTTGCTTGTTGCAGTTGTTTTTTTACGGATGAGATATCTGAAAGTGGTTCAGCTAATGTGAGTACAGAGGCATTCATCCCTTTCTCTCGATTTATAGTTGTAGCGGCTCTTTCTATTATTTTAGAAGAATTACCCTCCGTACCGCGCAGGGATGCGTTTATTAATAGAATGGTTGATTTTGTTTTCATGCATTTTTTATAGCTGTTATAAAATTACATGAAATAT
>DAORKB010000022.1:1859-24079 GCA_035439365.1 Bacteroidia bacterium | reverse complement strand
ATTACACCGCCGATATCCGTTTCCGCCGCTGTTGAGGGTCTTCGCATGTTTAAACCATTGAGCCATCTCCATACGGTACCTATTGTGATTGCTATTATCATTATTCTTTTTTCCATCCAGCAATTTGGAACAAAATCAATCGGTAATTTGTTTGGCCCTATTATGATGATGTGGTTCCTGATGCTTGGGACATTGGGAATTATCCAACTTTCTCATAACTGGTCCATTTTTGAGGCCCTTAATCCTTATTATGCGTATGATCTGGTTATTAACCGGGGGGGGTTCTGGCTGCTGGGCGCTGTTTTTTTATGTACAACCGGGGCCGAAGCGCTTTATTCCGATTTAGGTCATTGTGGAAGAAAAAACATTCGTGTATCCTGGGCCTTTGTTAAGCTCATGCTCATTCTGAACTATTTCGGACAAGGTGCCTGGTTATTGGCACATGAAGGGGAAAAATTAAACGGAGTAACCCCTTTTTATGGAATGATGGCAACCTGGTTCCTTCCCTTTGGAATTGTATTGGCAACAATTGCCACCATTGTAGCCAGTCAGGCATTGATCAGTGGTTCATTTACACTGATCAACGAAGCTATTCGATTAAATTTCTGGCCAAAGGCTAAAATCAAATATCCAAGCGAATTAAAAGGTCAGCTTTATATCCCTTCGGTAAACTGGCTTTTATGCATTGGTTGTATCTTGGTCGTGCTCCATTTCGAAGAATCAACGAAAATGGAGGCAGCATATGGATTAACAATCATTTTAGGAATGCTTATGTCCTCCAGATTATTAATCTACTTTATGAAAATAAAGCACTATTGGCGACCACTCATCTGGGGCTTTATAGTTACGTACCTGGTTGTAGAAGTTTCTTTCCTGATTGCACAAATGGATAAGTTTTTAAGAGGGGGATGGATCAGTTTGATGATTGCCGTTATTCTTTCAACTACGATGTTTATCTGGTATTATGCTCGTAAAATCAGAAACCGTTATGTAGAGTTTGTGCGTTTGGGTGATTACCTGCCTATATTGGAAGATTTGAGTCATGACTTAACCATTCCGAAATACGCAACCCATTTGGTTTATTTAACCAGTGCAGATAATCAGGAAGAAATTGAATCAAAAATTATCTATTCCATCATGCAAAAGCGTCCGAAGCGTGCCGACATCTATTGGTTTGTACATGTGGATGTGGTGGATGAACCGTATCGAATGGAATACAAGGTTAGCGAATTCATTCATGATGATGTCATCCGTGTGGATTTCCGTTTAGGGTTTCGTGTGGCACCACGAATTAATTTGATGTTCCGCAAGGTTGTGGAAGACATGGTAAAGAATAAGGAAGTGGATATTACAAGCCGCTATACTTCACTTCATAAGAACAATATCATTGGTGATTTCCGATTTATTGTAATTGAAAAATTCTTATCCTATGAAAATGAATTGCCGATTCACGAGAAAATGATTTTAGATATTCATTCTCTTTTAAAACACTTAAGTTTATCGGAAGAAAAAGCATTTGGACTGGATACAAGTTCAGTAACCGTTGAAAGTGTTCCGTTAATTATAGCGCCACCAAAAGGAGAATTGAATTTAAAACGAGTAGATTAAATACCTTCACTCGAAGTATACACACAATTCTTGTCCCGATAGCTATCATCTATCATGGTCGCCAGCTCATTAAAGGAAAATCCCAAAGGTTTTAAAAACCTTTGGGATTTGTAGGACTCATTGTAAAACTCAATTATTTTTACTTCAATTCGTTTAGCATTTTAAACCTGCAATAATCTTCTTTGCTTCTGCATTTGCAGGATCCAATGCTAGAACCTTTTCCATGTACGATTTTGTATTTGTACAATCATTTTTCTTTGCATAATAGGCTGCTAAATATTTATATGCGTCAATCAAATCCTTTTTACTACGTTCTGTTTCCTCAGGTTTTACTTTTGAAATAAACGTTTCATACAATTCTTTTGCTTTCCAGTTTTTGTTATCCAGATCCGTTTGAACTGCCGCTTTTGCTTTCCACAAATAACCTAAAGCCAAATCAGGTTGTGCAGCAACAATTTTAGAGAAGCTTGAATCTGCATTTGCAAAATCTTTTGAGTAGTAATACGCACGACCCAATCCATAATAATCATTTACACCTGCTTTTCCTGCAGCAACTTTTGCATTAAACATTGCAATTGCGTCTCCATATTTTTTCATTTTCATGTACGCGTTTGCCATGTCATTGCTAAGTTCCGATTTTGAGGAATCCATTTCAATTGCCTTTTTATAATCGGGAATCGCTAATGAATCAGCTCCGGTTTTTGCATATAGTTTTCCGCGGTATTCGTAATCCTGTGCAATTATTTTGTCAGGGCTCGCTTTCGAGAAAAAGGATTTACTCAACGCCATACCATTTGCATAATCTCCTGTTTCATAAGAAGAGTAAGCAATGTAACGATCCAGGTAAATATTGTTCGGATCACATTTTTTCGCTTCGTTTGCAGCTTCGATAGATGCTGGGTATTGTTTTGCTTTGTACAAGAATCCGGCGTAACGACCACGTGCACCGCAATTATCGTTTAATTGTAAGTATCGTTTGTATTGACCTACTGCGTTTGCGTATTGACCTGCTCTGAAATAAATTTCAGCCTTTTCACGGTAAGCTGGTGCAAAAGAAGAATCGATCAAACTTGCTGCTTTGTATTTTTCAAGAGCCAGTGTAAAATTCTTAGCACGGTTGTATAATTGTCCCTGACGTAAGATGGCCAATACCGATTTAGGATCCAGTGATGCGGCTTTCTCATAGTTTTCAATGGCTTTTGTACCATCATTCTGCTCAAGGTAGGCATCACCTGTCAATAAATATACTTCCGGATTTTTAGATTCCAGTTTTGTTGCAGTGGCAAGCAACGTAAATGCATCTGGCAAACTCTTTTTATCTGCATTGATATATGTTTCTGCAATTTTTAAAAGTACAGTGGCATTTTTATTATTTGAAAGTGTTGTTGCTTTGTAAAAACTTGCTTTCGCTTCCGTTTGCTTTCCTTTGTACCACAATACTTTTCCGAGACCCACATATGGAAGCGCATTGGTTGGATTTACATCAGCACCTGTTTGATACATTTCGTTCGCCATGCTGAGGTTTTCATTTTTGAAAAAATTTTCTCCATAATAAAAATAGAGATCCCCATTATTCGGCTGTGCTTGTATTAGTTTTTTAAAGATTGCATCTGCCGACTCATATTGTTCATTCCTTGTTAATTTAATTGCATCTGCTAATGTTTGTGCAGACATTCCCGATATTGCAACCACACAGACAATTAAACTCCATCTTAATTTTTTCATAGTACTTAATTTAAATTATGCTATTGAGATTACTTTGTATTAATTTCTACCATTCTTACGGGCGCAATAGAAGGTATGAGCCCGGCTTTTAAAATCATTAACTGGCCTTTATTTCCGGCAACAAAATTTACAAAACCCATACCAAGACCAGCTCTTTTCTGCCTGCTGATGATAAACACCGATCTTGTGAAAGGGTAATCTTTTGTTTTTATATAGGCTTGATAGGGCTTGAACGCTTCCCCGTCCGGTGTTTTAGAGATAGCCATTACTTTAATTTTTTTCAAAAAATTTTGTGTTAGCGTATCGTCCTGGTCACTGATCCAGTTTACACTTAAAAATCCGATTGCATTTTTGTTTTTGCTAACGTATTCTACGACTTCGGGATTTGATTTAACCGCAAAAACATTTTTTGCAAATTTTTGACCTCCTAATAATGTATCTTCTGCATATCTCGCGTTTGCAGAACTTGGATTATCAAAAACCACGTTAATTTTACCTAGCTTTGATTGAGGATTTAATTGCGACCATAGTGAATCGTTTCCTTTGAGAACCGACTTTATTTTTTCCACAGACAATGTGCTATCTGTATTCTCTGGATTTACGATAATAGCAATTCCATCTTCAGCTATTTTTGTTGATGTTGGGTATAAGTTAGCTTTTTCGAAATTTGCTTTTTCTTCTTCTGTCAGATCCCGGCATATCACCGCAATTTTGCACGAATCTTCAATTAGTAATTTAAGAGCTTCCATTTCAGGCAAATATTTAGCATGAATTTTTGCCCTAGGATTAAAAGATTGAAACGTATAAATTTGTGTATCGAACAGCTGTTGAAAGGATTCATCAACAGCTATATTAACATCTCCCGATGTAGGTGTATCTGTTTGAGTTTGTTCGATTGTAGTTCCGGTGCAAGCAAACAAAAACGGGAATATCAACCAAACGATATTTTTAACCGTCTTTAGGTTTAAAGGAAAAAGCAATGTTTTCATGAGATTCATTTTAAGGTTTCTTATTCTCTTTTAAAAGCCTCCTCTCCTCAATTTTTATATTCTTGTTAACATATCTGCGATACGCAACATAGAACCTAAAAATTCCAAACAAAGTTAATATTATCCCGATAATAAAACGGCCTTTTGGAAGAAGATCTGCCCATGTTTTTGTAAATAAAAACAGGCCGCCAATAAAGAGGTAAAAGGCCAGGAGGAAGTAGCTTAAGTAAAGGCGTAATTTATTCCAACCGTATTGTAATTTAATTCCGGTCATTCCCCTCCAGTTTAATTCTTCTTACAGTAGAGAATGTTCGGATTGCAGCGTAAACAAGCATAACAGCCCCTATTTCTTTTCGATAAGCCGGAAATTTATCGACTGCTATATCTGTAAATAAAAACAGTAATCCCAAAGCTATATAAATGGCTACCATCAAGAAAACTGAGTAATAGCGTATTTTATTTACCGTAGGATTACTGTTAAAATGCACTCTTTATATTTTATTTTAATACGAATCGAATTGGCAAGTTAAATTGTACACGTACTTCGTGTCCATTTTGTTTACCCGCCTTCCAAGCTGGCATATCTCTTACCACCTCTTGTGCTAATTTATCATATCCTTTACCACCGGCTACACCTCTTAACAATTTGATGTCAGTGATTCTTCCGTCTTTTTCAACTACGAATGTTACATAGCAAGTACCTGAAACCCCGGCTTCTTTTTCTTGTGGCGGATATCCTCTTTTTTCGATTTGACCAGCGATCCATTTTTGCATCGCTGCTTCTCCACCTGGGAAGGTTGCAGGTTGCTCAACCACTGTAAAAATTTGTTCAGGAGCAGCTTCAACAACACCTGTGCCCGTACTTTCCGGAATAATAATTTCCTCTTCACCATTTCCTTCCTGCGTTACTGTACTGATTTGTGGTGTTTCTTCTGTTTGCACGGGTGGTGGGTCTTCTACAACCTCTTCATCTGTTACCACAGGAGGTGTAAATTTCACTGTCTCCATCACTGGCGGTGGCGGTGGCGGTGGTGGTGGTGGTTCTGTTTCATCAACAGGAGGAGGTGCAGTTAAATCGGTAGGAGTAATGTCTACCGCTACAACTTCCTCTTCCTTATGACTATTAATTAAATCCAAGATTAAAGGAACAGCTACAATAGCACCAAGAGTAAATACAGTAATCCCCAGCGAAAGTGCCATGGTGCGTTTGTATTTTTTTCTTATGTCGTAGGCACCATAGGATTTGTTGCGATCAGCAAAGACCAATTCATTGCGACCTTCAGCCACCACATTGTTCCATCGGTTAAAAATTGATTCTGCCATTTTATTTTTTCTTTATTGTGTTTAATATATCTAACTCTGGCTGAGACATATCTACAATTGCATATTTACCAACGTTGCAAATATTTAATTCGTCAATTGCATCGATTACATTTTTATAAACTGCTTTATCATCCGCTTTTATTAAAACGGTTAATGCTTTCACATCACCCTTAGCAGCAATTGCAAGTCTTTTGTAAGTAGTATCGGCAATTTCCCTTCTTTTATACTTACCTTCCAATTCAGCAATCTTATCTATCGTTGGTTTATTTCTATCCAACAATATTTTATGAATACCTTCTTTGGAAAAATTTGTTTTAATTAAAGAAGTGACTGGTTTTCCTTGAGGATTATTAGGTCCATAAAACTGTCCGTAGTAATAATACAATCCATCCTCTTTTTCACCGGCACCCTCTCTTGTCAAAATAAATGTTAAAGCATTATTAACCAATTGATCCTTTTGATTTTCTGGTTTCTTAGCTGGAAAGTTAATTTCCATGGTTTTTGGTTTACTAAAGGTCGAGGTCAATACGAAGAACGTAAGGAGCAGGAACGCCAAGTCAACCATGGGCGTCATATCTATTCGTGTCGATGCTTTCTTGGCGCGTTTCTTTTCATGTTTACCATGACCGCCGCCACCATCACCGGTGTTTACTTCTGCCATCTTATTTTATTTTTTTTCACCACCATCTTCCAGGTTGGTGATTAAATTAAATCTGTAAATTTCTTTGTCTGTAAATACTTTGATTACTTCTTTCACAGCAATGTAATTTGCTTGTCCATCGGCTTTGATAGCGAAACGTAGCGGCTCATACTTAAATTGACGCCCTAAGCTTTCTGCTCTATCCTTTTGAGTTTTTGCCTGACGTGCTGCTTCAATACGACCAAAGTTTATCCAATCACCCAATTCGTTATGTAAAGAATCCAATGGAATACCCGGAGAAATAGATTTTATTCTTTCCGGATCCTCCATATTAATGTATTTTTTTAAAGTCGCCATTGGTACACCAAAACTTGTCATGCCTCCAAAACGTTTCTTCTCCTGATCTGTGAATGTGATTTTGTATTGTTGACCCATTTTTTCAAGTGTCTTCACACGTACCTCTGCATTATTGATATTGTAGTAGGCTTTTCCTTTTGAATCTACGGTGATCATAATTACGTTTTCAGGCAACAACTTATCAGCGGTAGATGAAGGTGAATCAATTACAACAGGTTCGGAAACTCTTACAGAAGCAGTAAGCATAAAGAATGTAACCAATAGGAAGGCAAGATCCACCATTGGAGTCATATCCAGCGCGGGGCTACCTTTTCCTAATTTTATTTTAGCCATTTCTGCTCTTATTTTTTGTTTATTGTTCTGTAATTATTTAGATGCGTTTACAGATTGTACGATTGTAAACCCTGCTTCATCCATACTATAAGTGATAGCATCAACACGAGTAGAGAAATAGTTGTATGCGATGATACCAATTACGGAAGCACCGATTCCTAACGCTGTATTGATAAGTGCCTCAGAGATACCTTTTGACAATGCACTTGTATCAGGAGCACCAGCATTTGCTAAAGCCGCAAATGAGCGAATCATACCCAATACAGTTCCAATCAGACCCCATAATGTAGCAATAGAAGCACAAGTAGAAATGATCACTAAGTTTTGAGATAACATTGGTAATTCAAGAGCAGTAGCTTCTTCAATTTCTTTTTGAATCGCTGCAACTTTTGTTTCTTTATCCATTGAGTTATCTGCATGGATGTATTTCAATTTCTCAACACCTGCACGAACAACATTTGCCAAAGAACCTTTTTGTTTATCACAGGCAGCAATTGCTTCATCATATTGGTGAGCAGCAACCAACGATTTTATTTTGATAACAAAGTCAGTTGTGTTTCCTTTTCCTTTTGCTTTTGCAATAGTGATTAAACGCTCAACTGTAAAAGTGATAACGATTAATAAGATGCCTATTAATAATGGCACGATAAATCCTCCGGCATGCATCATACCCATGTAATTTCCTGGTTTTGGCTCTCCTTCTGCGTCAAAATTATTTGGATTTCCTAATACAAAAAGATAGATCGCCACACCTATTCCAAGTGCAATAACTATTGCCACGAATGCAGACACAAAGTTGAATCCGCTTGCTTTTGATTTTTGATTACTCATATTACTCCGATTTTTTGGTTTTATTATTTGTTTTAATTGTGTACAATTCTTTACTCTTTTTTGAGGATCTCAAATATAGATAAATCTCGATTCAAATTAAAAATTTGTGTAAAACTTAATCTTTAGTTATCAACATTCTAAGAACCCCCAATTTCTATATAATATTATTATAAGTTCACCGCATTTATTAAGTGGTAGAATTTGAATTGTAACAGGCAGAATTTACCGGTTAGTGGTATATTTTCGTTTTCTCCCTCTCAGAGCGGTCCTTTATAACCTATTCCTTCAAACACAAATTTTCAATGGAAAATCAAGTTTTCTAGTCACGGGTTATATTGGAATGAGCACAAAAGTACATAATTTTTAATTATCTATATAATTGATAGACAATATATGTTTTTAGGAAGGTTTCTTTTTTCTAAAAGAATTGAAAACAGGAATAAGCGTAATGATAACAAGAAAAATAACAATAAGTCCAATATTTTTTTGAATCCATTTATTTGTACCTAAGTAGTAACCTGCACCGCCTAATAAACCAATCCAAGCAACGGCTCCTATAATATTATACAAAAGAAATTTCTTAAAGTTCATTTTAAATACTCCTGCCAATATTGGTGCAAATGTGCGTATAATAGGTAGAAAACGTCCGATAATTAATGTCCTTCCCCCATTTTTATCATAGAACTTTTGTGTTACAATTAAATATTGCTTTTTAAACAAAAGAGAATCTTTACGCTCAAATAAGGGTGGTCCCACTTTATGACCAAACCAATAACCCGCAATATTACCAAGAATAGCGGCTAATGACATCAAAGAAAGAAGTGTGTAAATATTTACATCCAATACCATTGGCTTGGAAACACAAATCATTCCCGCTATAAAAACAAGTGAATCTCCGGGAAGAAAAAAACCAACCAACAAACCTGTTTCCGCAAACATTACAATCAATAGCAAAGCAAGTCCACCATATTCAATGATTGATTCCGGATCAAGTAATTTTTTAAAAAACTCCCAAAACTCCATCTTAGCTTAATTTAAGGTTATCCATATCAAAAACGGAGGGAGGGTGTAATTCCCCTTCTAATTTTGCAATAACTGTTGTTGCAACAGCATTTCCAACAACGTTCGTTGCAGATCTACCCATATCTAATATCTGATCGATTCCTAACAACAACAACAAACCTGCGACCGGAATATGAAAATGATCCAGCATTCCTGCTATAACTACTAATGAAGCTCTTGGTATTCCTGCACAGCCTTTACTAGTAACCAGCAAAATGAGTAACATAATAATCTGATCTGCAACTGTCATTTCTATCCCATATGCTTGTGCAATAAAAACAGTTGCAAAAGTCATGTACATCATGGACCCATCTAAATTGAAGGAATAGCCCAATGGTAAAACAAAGCTAACAATACGGTTTCCACATCCAAAACGCTCGAGTGATTCAATTGTTTTTGGCATAGCCGCCTCTGAACTGGCTGTACTAAAAGCTAGTAATATCGGCTCTTTTATATAGGAAAGCAGCTGAAAGAATTTTATTTTAAAACCCAAACAAATCAAAAGTAAGACACCGAAAATAAAAATTAAGAGCCCTGCATAAAATGTAATAATGAGGTGAACATAATTTAGAAGTATTCCCAAACCCTGATGTGCAACAACAGCAGCAATTGCGCCAAATACACCAAATGGAGAGAATTTCATTACGTAGTTCGTAATTTTAAACATGATGTGGGAAACTGCATCAAAAAAATCAATCACCACTTTTCCTGTTTTGCCAATCGATGCTGCAGCTATTCCAAAAAACAATGCAAAAACAACAACAGGTAAAATTTCATTCTTCGCCATTGCATCTGCAATGCTGGAAGGGATGACATGTTCGACAAATGTTTTTGCATCAAGCGGCTTTGTAGTTTCAAAGCCACTACTAGCAGTTACTTCAGGTAGTTTTAAATTCAACCCTTTCCCCGGAGCAGTTATGTTTACCAGTAATAATCCGAGCAATAATGATAAAATGGCAGCAGTGGTAAAATAGATCAGTGTCTTTACTCCAATGCGCCCAACGGATTTAAAATCTCCCACTTTTGCAATACCCACAACAAGCACAGAGAAAATTAATGGAGCTATGATCATTTTGATCAATCGCATAAAAATATCACTCAGGATATGCAGGCTTGATGCACTTTCTTTCCAGAAATATCCTACCACAATGCCCAGAAGCATCCCGGAAAAGATTTGTACAATTAAACTTGGTTTTTTGAATTTCATAATGTGTATGATTAAACGAATCTAAAATCGTCTTTCTGTTCTTGTTTAAAAAGAACTAAAAATACACAAAAGATTAGAATGGAATTTACCTTTTTGATGTTTGCATGAAAAGCTTAACAGGCCACATTAAAAACCTATGTGCCTATGTGGTAAATAAAATTAAACCACATAGGCACATAGATACATAGCTTGTTTGTTTACAGTAAACCGATAATGCAGTCAGGGAAAAGGCCAAGTGCAATTGTAGCAAGCGCTACTATAATCAATAATGCCTTATGATTTGCTGAAAGTTCAATTTTCTCTTTTGAACCTTCTTTGAAATACATACCAATGATTATTCTGAAATAATAATAAACCCCTACTAAAGAAGCAACGATTGCAATTAGCACCAAGCTCACATTACCTGCAGCAAATGCCGACGTAAAAATGTAATATTTTGCAAAGAATCCTGCTGTTGGTGGAATACCCGCCAATGATAACAATGCAACAGTCATTACACCAGCTAAAAATGGATTTGATTTACCTAAGCCGTTGAATGCATCTACTGCATCTGTATCTCTTGCTTTATCAATAATGGAAATAATACAAAACGTTCCGATAGATGCTATTGAATAGGCCAGTGCATACATTAAAATAGAGCTGTTTGAAAGACTATTACCGGAAAGAAGCGCCAACAGCATGTAGCCCGCATGTGCCACACTTGAATAAGCAAGCATACGTTTGGTGCTTGTTTGCAATACCGCGGTTATATTACCTATTAACAGTGTCAATGCAGCAATAACCCATAAAACCTGGTGCCAGCTGTTTCCAACAGTTGCAAATGATGTGGAGAACAATCGAAGGAACGCTGCAAATGCTGCTGTTTTTACGATAGTCGACATGAATGCTGTAATAACAGTTGGTGCGCCTTGATAAACATCCGGAGCCCAGAAATGAAATGGTACAGCAGAAACTTTAAAAGATAGTCCAATAAGCATTAATAAAACACCTACATAAAAAATAGATGGAATTGCTGTTTGACCTGAAACTGCTGCTGCAATTTCAGCTAAATCAAAAGATCCTGTTGATCCGTAAACCAATACAATTCCAAACAATAAGAACCCTGTGGCAAAAGCACCCATAATCAAGTATTTGAACGCTGCTTCGTTGGATAACACATCTTCTTTTCTGCTACCGGCTAAAATGTACATCGGTATGGATAAGATCTCAATCCCTAAAAACAACATGGACATATTTGTATATGACACCATCAAAACCGCTCCTGTCAGCGCAAATATGGCCAATGCATAATGATCGGTCTTATTGGTTTCATCTTTGAAAAAATCCTGTGACATTAAGAACCAAAGAAAGGCAACCAATAAAATAACACTTGAAAAAGCAATCGCATAATTATCATAACGCATCATCTTGAAATACGTCATATCTGTATTCCATTCCATTGCATTAAAAACAAAGATGGTTGCAAGTCCTAATAAAACGATTGGATACAAAACTTTTTTAAAGCTGAATATTTCAGCCAATAATGTAATCACGCCTAAAGAAGAAAGTAAGATTAATGCTTTCATATTTTCATTTTTGCTACTTGCAAATTAATCTGCAAGGCTGTCTTTTACTAATTAATTTCTATTTTCCCATTGCCGCTCTTACTCCATCCACCAGATGAATAACGGCTGGTTCTGCAATGTCTAATAACGGCTTCGGATAAATACCAAATACGATAATCGCTGCACAAATAATATACAGTGTTATTTTCTCACTTGATTGCAGTGGTGCAAATGTTTCTGTTTGCAAAACCGGTACACCCAACATGATGGATTGATAACTTCTTAGCATGTATACTGCTCCCAATATCACACTCAAACCAGCAAAGGCTGCTATCCATGCATTGTATTGATATACGCCGTTTAACAATAAAAACTCGCCAATAAAACCATTTGTTAAAGGGAGTGCCACACTTCCCAAAAGTACAATCAGGAATAAAACAGCAAACTTAGGATCTACGTTGCGGATACCACCAAGTGATTTTATTTCGCGTGTTCCTGTTCTTACCTGAATTAAATCAACAATAAAAAATAATCCAACCACATTTACACCGTGACTGATCATCTGTATCATTGCTCCTTGAACACCTTGTACATTGCTTGTTAAAATACCTGCTGCTATTAAACCAACGTGTGCAATGGATGAATACGCGATCAAGCGTTTGAAATCTTTTTGAACAATGGCAATACAGGATGCATAGATAATCCCAATAACGGAAAGAACGATTGCCGTATTTGCCCAATCATTTACTCCCAATGGCGCAATAGGAAGGATCCAACGGATAACACCATACGTTCCCATTTTTAGCATGATTCCCGAAAGTAACATGGTTCCTTGTGTTGGTGCAGCAGTGTAGGTATCCGGTTGCCATGTATGGAACGGGAACACTGGCATTTTTACTGCAAACGCGATGAACATGGCCCAAAAAACGTATCCTTGATGAAGTACATCTAAAGATTGCCCTGCCTGGTAAAGCGCAGCTATTGAAAAGCTATGCGCACCTTCTGTATGCAGATAGAGATAGATTAAACCTCCCAACATAATTAAACTTCCGCCAAGGGTATACACAAAAAATTTGAAGGTAATTCTTGCACTGTCTCCACTTCCCCATAACAAGCAAATAAAGTAAATTGGTAATAATGCCAATTCCCAGAATACATAGAAGAGGAACCCATCCAAAGAAACAAATACTCCAATCAATGCCATTTGCATCAATAATATTAATGCATAGAAACTGGATGGTTTTGCAATCTCGGTTTTGAAAGATGAAAGAATAATAACAGGAACAAGAAAGGTTGTTAGAATAACCATCAACATAGAAATACCATCTATTCCTACATGAAAATTGATTCCAAGCGAACGTATCCAGGGAACATTTAATTCAAACTGTGTAGTTGCATTGTGCTGAAATTGCGCAAGGGCAATCATCGCAAGAGCAAATTCAAAGACAGCTGAAATAAGTGCCATTCTCTTTGCTTGTTCTCCTTTTGAGAATAATACCAATAGCGCTGCAAGCAACGGAAAGAATATCAGTAGTAATATCAGTATTTGTGTGATCATATTTTAAAATTCTATCTTTCTTTGTCCACCGAAGCTCTATCCCCGGTGGATATTTTGCGTTATTTAATTTTTTCTTTTAAGCCAGTCTCGTTAGTAAGATCAATATGATCCCTGCAACCATTGCAAAAACATAAAATCCAATGTTTCCGGTTTGTGCCTGGCGGATAAATTGACTTGTACGTGTTACAATTCCACCCAAGCCATTTACAATTCCATCTACAATTTGATTATCCACCACTTTGTAAAGTGCTTCTGAAATAAAGTTCAGCGGTTTTGTAATCAGGTTTTCGTAAAGTTCATCTATCAAATATTTTTTATACACCAATTTATGTATTGGATTTAATTCTGCTTCTTCATCAGCAGGGATTGTTTTTTTCTTGATGTAAACAGTATAAGCATAGAACAGAGAAACCGCCATCACAGCAACTGCAATACCCATAAGCATCCATTCTGTACTTTCCGGTAAATGATGAGACATACGAATTGCGGAGTGCTCAAATACAGGTTCTAAAAAATGTTCTAACATATTGTGTAATCCCAGGTGCTCTCCAATAACTGCCGGTACTCCGAAGAAACCACCCAGTACTGAGAAAACAGCCAGCACAATCAATGGAATGGTCATGCTTTTTGGTGATTCATGCAAGTGATGTTCTTGTTCATGTGTTCCTCTGAATGTTCCTTTGAATGTAAGGAAGTATAAACGAAACATATAAAATGTTGTCATCGCGGCACCTGCTACACCAAGGATCCAAAGAATTGGATTATGTTCATAAGCATGTGCTAAAATTTCGTCTTTTGAAAAGAAACCGGAGAATCCTGGGAAACCAATAATTGCTAGCGTTCCCAATAAAAAGGTTAAATGTGTAATGGGAATGTGTTTTTTCAAACCGCCCATTTTACGAATGTCTTGTTCTCCGCTCATCGCATGGATAACACTTCCAGCACCCAGGAACAACAATGCTTTAAAGAAAGCATGTGTCATTACATGGAACACTGCTCCGGTATATGCACCCACTCCAAGCGCTAAGAACATATAACCCAACTGTGAAACGGTTGAATATGCTAATACTTTTTTAATATCGTTTTGTGCCAAACCGATTGTTGCTGCAAACAGAAGTGTACAACCACCAACGATGGCAACCACTTCCATAGAAACAGGAGCAAGTGTATATAATATGTTAGAACGCGCAATCATATAAATACCTGCTGTTACCATCGTCGCCGCGTGAATCAATGCCGATACAGGTGTTGGACCCGCCATCGCATCCGGTAACCAGGTATACAATGGAAGCTGAGCACTTTTACCCATCGCACCAACAAATAATAAAAGTGTAATAACGGTTAAAGTTGTACCACCTGTAGACATCGCTGAAGCTTGTGTAAATACATCTCCATATGAAATGCTACCAAATGTTACATAAATTAAAATGATGCCCAGTAAAAAACCCAGGTCACCAATTCTATTCATGATGAAAGCTTTTTTTGCTGCATTGTTATAAGCTGTGTTCTTGAACCAGAATCCGATTAATAAATACGAACACAATCCTACACCTTCCCAACCCACAAACATGATCAGGTAATTGGAACCAAGCACCAATAACAACATGAAGAAAATAAACAGGTTGAGGTATGCAAAGAATCTGGAAAAGCCTTCGTCATCATGCATATAACCTGCCGAGTATAAATGGATCAAAAATCCGATACCCGTGATGATCAATAAGAATAGGGATGACAGCGGATCAATTAAAAAAGAAAACGGGATGGAAAGTTTGCCTGCTGTGATCCAGCTGAACAAATCAATAACAACCGATTTTTCTGCCTGACCTTTTAATTGAAAGAAAATTCCAATTGATAAAATGAATGCTGCTAATATTACTCCGCTTCCAATTGTTCCAACGATTGATTTTGATAAACTTTTCCCACCCAATCCGATGGTTAAAAAACCAATCAGCGGAAGAAGCGGAACTAACCAAATGAACTGTATCATATTTTTTTATTTCGTAATGGATTTTATTCGATTACCACTTTAATTTGTTTAACATATTGATATCTGTCGACTTCGAGTTTCGGTAGACCATCATTAGAATAGCCAACCCTACAGCGACCTCAGCGGCAGCTACAGCCATAATAAAAAATACAAATACTTGTCCTTTGCTATCTGATAAATAACTGGAGAATGCCACTAATAAAAGATTCACTGCATTCAGCATCAATTCAATGGACATAAAAATAATAATGGCATTGCGTCTATATAATACTCCTGCAACACCAATCGCAAAAAGTACTGTACAGAGTCCTAAGTAATAATCAATTGGGAGAACTTGAATTGCGCTCATTTTTCTATCTTATTTAATACTCTTTTTACCTAACATAACTGCTCCAACCATTGCTGACAATAATAGAATGGAGGAAACTTCAAACGGTAATAAAAAATCGGAGAATAACGTTTTACCCAAATTTTGAATTAAGCCGATGGATGTATCAAAAGCTGCAGGTGCCTGAACACGTTCTGCTGTTTTGATGGAACCCACCAATACAACGAACAATAATCCGGATGAAACAATCGCTGCTGCTTTTAACCAGGGACTTTTATGTGTTTCTGCTTCTTTATTTAAATTGAGAAGCATGATCACAAACAGGAAGAGCACCATGATGGCTCCTGCATATACAATGATATGAACGGCTGCAAGGAACTGTGCATTTAATAAAACATAATGACCAGCGATGGCAAAAAAGGTAAGTACTAAATATAATACACTGTTTACTGGGTTTTTAGTGGTAACCACCATAATTGCGAAGATAATCGCTAGAAACGTCAGGAACCAGAATAAGCAAGTTGTGATCATCTATTTTCTTTTTGTATATAAAATGTTGTGTTGTGCGTTTTTTTGTTGTTTGAATGCTGCAACTTCAGGTGTCTGGCGGTCAGAAACATCTACTCTTGTTTCAGGAGTTGTTCCTTCTACTAAAATATCTTTACCAAAAATCAGTTTGTTGCGTTGATAAAAGCTATCCACTTTTCTGTCGGTTAAAAAGATGGCTTCTTTCGGACAAGCTTCTTCACAATCTCCACAAAAGATGCAACGCAGCATGTTGATTTCATACTTCGCTGCATATTTTTCTTCTCTGTATAAATGTTCTTCACCCGGTTTACGCTCCGCTGCTGTCATCGTAATTGCTTCTGCCGGACAAGCTACAGCACATAAACCACATGCGGTGCAACGCTCTGCACCAGCATCATCTCTTTTTAATACGTGTTGTCCGCGGTAAATTTTACTAAACGGACGTATTTGTTCCGGATATTTAATTGTTGCTGATTTCTTGAACAAATGCTTAAAGGTGATCCACATCCCGCTGAAAATAGCAGGTAGATATAGCTTTTCAGCAAATGTCATTTCTTTTTTAACAACAACTTTTGATCGATTCGTTAGTTGCATTTTTTATTCCTCCTTATTTCTCAACGAAATTTCTTTCGCTTTATAATCTTCTTATAAAGAATTAATGAATACCATTATTTCCTGACGCATGCCCCAAACACCTGTTATCACAAGGTTTAAAATAGACAGCGGTATCAATATTTTCCAACCTAAGTTCATCAGCTGATCATAACGGAAGCGTGGAATGGTCCAACGAACCCACATAAAAAAGAAGATGAAGAAAAATACTTTTGCAAACATAAATACAACCCCCAGTATCGACAACCACATCGGATCATGTACAAAACGCCCGATAAACGGCATGTTGTAACCACCAAAATAGAATGTAGAGATCACTGCTGATGAAATAAACATGTTGATGTATTCTGCAAACAGGAAGAAACCTAATTTCATAGAGCTGTACTCCGTATGATAACCACCCACTAATTCTGTTTCACACTCCGGTAAATCGAATGGTGCACGATTGGTTTCTGCAAATGCGCAAATGATAAAGATCAAGCAGCCCAAAGGTTGAACAAGGATGTTCCAGTGCCAGCCCGTTTGTTGTGCTGCAATTTCGCCAAGACTCAATGTGCCTGTTGTCATTACCAATGCAATGATGGAAATACCCATCGCTATTTCATAACTAATCATTTGAGAAGAAGCACGGATCGCTCCTAGTAAAGAGAATTTATTGTTGGATGCCCATCCCCCGATCATGATACCATACACACCCAAAGAGATAACACCAAACAAGTAAAGAATACCAATGTTCAAATCTGTTAATTGCAAAGCGAATGTTTTACCATCGATGGTCAAGTCAGGCCCCCATGGAATAACCGTACCTGTCATACAAGCTGTTAACATAGATATTCCCGGCCCGATGATAAACAATGTTTTGTTGGATACACTTGGAATCAACTCTTCTTTCATGAACATTTTCACCCCATCTGCAAGTGGTTGTAAAATACCAAAAGGTCCTGCTCTGTCCGGACCAACACGATCCTGTAAAAATGCAGCAACTTTACGTTCCGCATAGGTACTGTACATTGCAACAACGAGTGTAATTGCAAATATGACAACTGCTAATATGCTTTTATATATAATGAATTCTGTCATACTATTTTTTGTTTTTGCTGCTCAATTGTTTTTGTTGCTTACCGATATCCAGTTTCAATTGGGCCAAATTCTCGTAATGATTTTGTGAAATAACCGAGTGACGATCAATATGTGTTGGTTTCTCTACTACCCAGTCATTCAGATTTTTCTTTTCAAAACGGCACTCGTTGCAGATCCAATCCTGAACCTCGTTCCATTTATCTTTTCTTGCTGTTACACGGATCACCTCATCACCTTTCAACCAGATGTGAACTTTACCACAGCATTTTGTACAATTGCGGTGTGCATCCATTGGTTTACTAAACCAAACACGACTCTTGAAACGATAGGTTCTATCTGTCAATGCACCAACAGGACAAACATCAATTACGTTTCCGGAGAAATCGTTACCAACTACATTTTGAATATACGTGCTGATCTCTGCAACATCCCCCCGATTCATTACACCATGTACACGGTAATCCGTAACCTGATCGGCTACCTTTACACAACGGTAGCAAAGGATGCAACGGGTCATGTGCAATTTAATATAAGGACCTATATCAATTTGATTGAATGTTCTTCTCTTAAAATCATAACGTGTTTTTGCTAAACCGTGCTCGTATCCTAAATCCTGTAAGGAGCATTCTCCAGCCTGGTCGCAGATGGGGCAATCCAACGGGTGGTTGATCAGTAAAAATTCAACAACACCTTTACGTGCTTCCAACAATTCAGGAGAGGTAATGTTTTGTACTTCCATTCCATCCATTACGGTTGTTCTGCAAGATGCTACCGGTTTAGGCATTGGGCGGGGATCCTTTTCCGATCCTTTGCTAACCTTTACGATACAGGTACGGCAATATCCTCCGCTTGTTTTTAGCTTGCTGTAGAAACACATGGCAGGAGGCACAATGTCTCCGCCTATCATACGTGCTGCCTGTAAGATCGTTGTTCCATCCGGCACTTCAATGCTGTGTCCGTCTATCGTTACTTTAGCCATCTTTTTAAATAATTATATTCATTGATCTTTTGATCAAACAATTCTTAATGTTGTAATTCCAACAAATGATTCACATCTTTAATACGTGCTGGATGATTTATATATTCTTCAAACTCCGCTCTGAAATGGCGGATAGCACTAGCCACGGGCCATGCAGCTGCATCACCTAAAGGGCAAATGGTATTTCCTTCGATCTTGCGTTGAATATCCCAAAGCAAATCAATATCACTAGGTTTACCATGGCCTTCAACAATGCTGTGCAGAATTTTTTCCATCCAACCAGTACCTTCACGGCAAGGAGAGCATTGTCCGCAGCTTTCATGGTGATAAAAACGTGCAAATGTGTACAGGTTTTTTACAATACTTGTTGTTTCGTCGTATACAATAAATCCTCCCGAACCTAACATGGTGCCTGTTGCGAAACCGCCTTCACTTAATGATTCATAAGTCATCAAGCGTGGTTCACCTTTTTCTGTCTTTAAAATTAAATCGGCAGGTAAAATAGGAACAGAAGATCCACCGGCAACAACTGCTTTTAGTTTTCTTCCTTTAATGATACCACCGCAATATTCTTCGGAATAAATAAACTCTTCAACCGGTACACCTAATTCAATTTCATAAACACCTGGTTTATTAATATGTCCGGAGGCAGAAATCAATTTTGTTCCTGTACTTCTTCCAACACCAATTTTTGCATATTCGTCTCCACCCATCATAACAATTGGACAAACAGCCGCGATTGTTTCCACGTTATTTACCACAGTTGGGCAACCATACAAACCTGCAATTGCCGGAAATGGTGGTTTAATGCGTGGGTTACCACGTTTTCCTTCCAGTGATTCCAACAAAGCTGTTTCTTCACCGCAGATATAAGCACCTCCACCAACTTGTACATAACAGTCGTGCGAGAAATTTGTTCCTAAAATATTTTTCCCTAATAATCCTGCGGCATAGGCTTCTTCAATGGCTTTCTCCAGGATACGGGAAACATAAAAATATTCACCACGGATATAGATGTATGATGTTTTAGCACCCAATGCAAAACTTGACGTGATCATTCCTTCAATTAATGCATGCGGGATTTTCTCCATCAGGTAACGATCTTTAAATGTTCCTGGTTCTGATTCATCCGCGTTGCAAACCAAATAACGTTCAACACCTTCTGGTTTTGCAAGAAAGCTCCATTTCATTCCGGTAGGGAATCCTGCACCTCCACGGCCTCTTAATCCTGATTTTTTTACTTCTTCCACAACATCAGCTGGACTCATGGATTTGAGTGCTTTCTCCACTGATGCATATCCACCGTGTTGGCGATACACTTCCAGTGTTTCTATTCCCGGAACATTTGCATGTTGTATAAGTAATTTCTTGCCCATCGTTTATAAGTAAACAGCCCTTTATTTTCTTAGCGAAAATAAGGGGCCGACAATTTTTATAATGTGTTTTTATAATCTAAATCTGTATAGCTTCTTTGCTTACCCTTGGCACGGTAATCATCCAAAATGGTATTCACTTTTTCAAGTGTAAGATTTTCGTGATACGATGCTCCAACCTGCATCATTGGCGCAGTTCCGCAGCTTCCAAGACACTCCACCGTTTTAATGGTGAACATACCGTCTGCAGTTGTTTCTCCTTCTTTAATACCTAATTTCTTTTCTAAATGCTTTACAACATCCTCCGCACCACGTGCCCAGCAAGATGAAGTACGACATACTTCCAATAAACATTTTCCAACCGGTTTCAAATTGTACATGGAATAGAACGATGCTACTTCATATACTTCCACCGGTTTAATTTTTAAGATGGAAGCCACGTAATCCATTGTGTCGGGGCTTAACCAGCCACCAAACTCAGCTTGTGCGATATGTAATATCGGCAACAAAGCCGATTTATGTTTGCCTTCCGGATAACGTTTGACGATCTTGTTAACCAGTGCTAATGTTTCTTCGTTAAATTTAATTTCTTTACTCATTTGTGAATTTATAACAATTCATTACATCTTATTAAGCATCCAGCTCGCCTGCGATTACATTCATACTGCTCATCGTCAGAATCGCATCTGACAGGTACGCTCCTTTTACCATCTCTGTATATGCCTGATAGTATATAAAGCATGGTCTGCGGAAATGCAATCTGTATGGGCTTCTTCCTCCATCGCTGATTAAGTAGAATCCTAACTCCCCGTTTCCACCTTCTACTGCATGATATACTTCTCCTTTGGGAATTTCGGTTTCACCCATTACAATTTTGAAGTGATAGATCAATGCTTCCATATTGTTGTATACTTCTTCTTTGGGAGGTAGGAAGAAATCAGGAACATCCGCATGGAAAATTCCTGTTGGTTCCTTTTTTATTTTTTCGATCGCTTGATGAATGATGCTTACGCTTTCCCACATTTCCTGCTGACGCACCATGAAACGATCATATGTATCTCCGTTGGTTCCAACAGGGATAATGAAATCAAATTCTTCATAAGATGAATACGGATTCATGACACGTACATCGTAATCAACTCCGGCAGCACGAAGATTAGGTCCAGCAAAACTATAATTTAATGCACGTTCGGCAGATATTGGTCCGCAGCCAATTGTACGATCCATAAAAATGCGGTTACGCATTAATAAATTTTCAAATTCTTTTAATTCTTTCGGAAAATCTTTTAAAAATTTATCGAGTAGTGTCCAGGCTTTTTCAGAAAAATCTCTTTCCAATCCTCCGATACGCCCGATATTTGTAGTTAAACGGGCTCCGCATAATTCTTCATAAATTTCATAGATGCGCTCACGCATCTGGAAAATATAAAGGAAACCGGTCATTGCACCTGTATCCACACCAATTACGCTATTACAAATAACATGATCCGCGATGCGGGCAAGTTCCATAATAATGATACGCATGTATTGAACACGCTTTGGTATTTCAATTCCTATCAGCTTTTCAACGGTCATGTGCCATCCCATATTATTAATAGGAGATGAGCAATAGTTCAAGCGATCGGTAAGCGGTGTAATCTGATAGTAGGGTCTTCGCTCTGCAATTTTTTCAAATGCACGGTGAATGTATCCAACGGTGGATTCGGCATCCATAATGATTTCGCCGTCCATTTTTAATACATTCTGAAATATTCCGTGTGTTGCAGGGTGCGTAGGTCCGAGATTGAGTGTTGAATACTCTTTCTCGATTAATTCCGATTTCGTGTTTTTATCGTCTTTACTCATTGTTCAATGATTTATCGCCCAAACATTCGGTCGTCTTTATCTTCTCTTGTTCCATCTTCCAGTGGATATTCCTTACGCATAGGATGATAGTTCATATCATCCACATTCAAAATGCGTTTTAAATTGGGATGTCCACTGAAAATGATTCCAAAAAAATCAAACTCTTGTCTTTCCATCCAATTCGCTCCACTAAAAACGGAGGTAATACTTGGAACAACTGGATCATTACTACTAAAAAATATTTTTAAGCGAATGCGGTAATTCTTTTGAAGGTTGTGAAGCTGATACATGACACCCAATTCGTGTCCTTT
>DAORKB010000022.1:0-1759 GCA_035439365.1 Bacteroidia bacterium | reverse complement strand
TTTTGTATTTGCATGATACCATCTAAAACTTGTTCAGGACGTGGCGGGCAACCAGGAATATATACATCCACCGGAATGATCCGGTCAATTCCTTGTAATACACTGTATGTATCAAATATACCTCCGCTGGAAGCACAAGCTCCCATTGCCAATACCCATCTTGGTTCGGCCATTTGTTCATACACCTGACGCAATACGGGTCCCATTTTTTTTGCAATGGTTCCCATAACCATTAGTAAATCCGCCTGACGAGGTGAAAAGCTCAAACGCTCAGCACCAAAACGGCCTAAATCGTAAGTGGAAGCCATGGTTGCCATAAATTCAATTCCACAACAGGAAGTTGCGAAAGGCAATGGCCATAATGAATTGGCACGGGCCATTCCAACGGCTTTATCAATACTTGTTGCAAAAAAGCCTGGACCTTCAATTCCCGGGGGTGAAGAAACAACTTCTATTTTTGATTTTTCTATCTGGCTCATAAGTTCTCCTCCTTAATTATTCCCATTTAAGGGCACCTTTTTTAATGATATAATAAAAACCGACCAATAAAAAGGCCACAAAGGTTAACATTTCAACCAACCCTAATAATCCAAGACTTTTATAATTAACTGCCCATGGATACATAAAGATCACCTCCACATCAAATAATACAAACAAAATAGCAACTAGAAAATATTTGATGGAAAAAGGAATACGGGCATTTCCTTGCACTTCAATACCACATTCAAATGTATCTGTTTTGATTTTTGACTTACGTTGTGGCCCTAATTTATGGGTGATAAAAAGTGTACCTGCTACAAACCCCATAGCTACAATAAACATAAGTGCTATTGGCAAAAAATCAACAGGCGTATTTGCTATTGCAATTAACATAAGAAAAAAGATTTGTTTTTGAATTCAAAACGTGTTTAGAGAGTACTAAGGTGACAAATTTAGCATTTTTATATGTATATGTATCCTCCTGTTATTATTTAGACACATTATAAGTAAGGTTTTTTTGAAAAATAATTTTCGGAGAAATAGGCCACATTAAACTGTAGGAAAATGAGAGGATTGAGTAAAAATATTCCTACTTCTAATGCTGTTCTTTGAAACAAAAAAACCTCTTAAGAAAGAGGTTTTTAAAATGTTTCCGAGTATTCCGATACTAATAAACAAGGATTTTACTTGACATGATCCGGTGTTCGTTTACTATCAAGATAGTGTAGGTTCCTCTGCCAAACTTTTGGATATCAATCGCTTTAGAATAATTCCCATTTAAAGTGCTGATCTCCTCTTTATAAACAACTTGCCCCAATACGTTTCTAATCTCAAGTGAATGACCAATCTGCTCATTCAAATTAAATGAAACATTGAAAATCCCTTCATTTGGATTCGGATAGATGCTTACCTTATTATCTGTAGTTATGGAAATGACACCCGTACTAATAGGAGGTGTGCAACCATCTGATGTTTTCAATACATTGTAGGGTGCATTGTTGATCGTTGCTAACATACGTGTTGTTTGTCCTACGGTAAACATATTCATACATGCATCATCGGAATAATCCATATAATTCATAAACATGTCTCCGTTCGGTCCGTTGCTACAGGTAACGTGCGGAAAAGCAGGGCATTTGGAATTGGAAGTTTGTTGTGTAGGCGTATCAGAAACACCATCACTACCGCAATTGGCATCTCCCCATATATGTCTCAAATTCAGACAGTGTCCAATTTCATGTGTTGTGGTTCTTCCTAAATTAAAAGGAGCTTGTGAGTT
>DAORKB010000021.1:22736-24170 GCA_035439365.1 Bacteroidia bacterium | reverse complement strand
TGTTTCTCAGATCTTATCCCGTAGAAAAAAGAACAATCCTATTTTAATTGGTGAACCAGGTGTTGGTAAATCTGCTATTGCAGAAGGACTTGCACTTCGTATCGTTCAACGCAAAGTTTCCAGGGTTCTTTTTGGAAAACGTGTCGTAACATTAGACCTTGCTTCATTAGTTGCAGGAACAAAATACCGTGGACAATTCGAGGAACGTATGAAAGCGGTTATGAACGAATTGGAGAAATCTCCGGATGTTATCTTATTTATTGATGAAATTCACACCATTATCGGTGCTGGTGGGGCATCCGGATCATTGGATGCTTCCAATATGTTTAAACCGGCGCTTGCTCGTGGAGAAATTCAATGCATCGGTGCTACTACTTTAGATGAGTATCGCCAATACATTGAAAAAGACGGTGCTCTGGAAAGACGTTTCCAAAAAGTAATTGTTGAACCTGCTACTCAGGATGAAACGATTCAGATTTTAAATAACATCAAAGCGAAATACGAAGATCACCACAATGTGACTTATACGGATGCTGCAATCAAAGCTTGTGTTTTGTTAACCGCTCGTTACATCACCGACCGCCATTTGCCTGATAAAGCAATTGATGCATTGGATGAAGCTGGTTCCCGTGTTCACATTACCAATATCAATGTTCCAAAAAACATTGTTGAAATAGAGAAAAAACTAGAAGAGATCAAAGAAGAAAAGAACAAAGTTGTTCGTTCTCAGAAATACGAAGAAGCAGCTCGCTTGCGTGATACTGAACGTATCCTTCTTGAACAATTGGATGCTGCCAAAAAAACATGGGAAGAAGAAAGCAAAACCCATCGTGAAATGGTAACAGAAGATAATGTTGCCGAAGTGGTAGCGATGATGACGGGTGTTCCTGTTCAACGTATCGCTCAAAACGAAGGTGATAAGTTGGTGAAAATGGCCGACTTACTACAAGATAAAGTAATCGGACAAAATGATGCGGTAAGAAAAGTGGTAAAAGCCATTCAACGTAACCGTGCCGGTTTAAAAGATCCGAATAAACCAATTGGTTCATTCATTTTTCTTGGTCCGACTGGTGTTGGTAAAACCCAATTAGCAAAGATTTTATCCAAATATTTATTCGATAATGATGATGCGTTAATTCGTATCGACATGAGTGAATACATGGAGAAATTTGCGGTATCCCGCCTAGTGGGAGCGCCTCCGGGCTATGTTGGTTACGAAGAAGGTGGACAATTAACTGAAAAAGTACGTAGAAGACCATACTCTGTTGTACTATTGGATGAGATTGAAAAAGCACATCCGGATGTATTTAACTTGTTACTTCAAGCTTTGGATGATGGTATGATGACGGATAGTCTTGGACGTAAAATTGACTTCAAGAATACCATCATCATCATGACATCGAATATCGGAGCGCGTCAGTTAAAAGATTTCGG
>DAORKB010000021.1:4162-22636 GCA_035439365.1 Bacteroidia bacterium | reverse complement strand
ATCCAAAAATACCTGGAGGATCCATTGGCAGAAGAGATCATCAAAGCTAACTTAAGCGAAGGTGATGTGATTGATGTTGATTTTGACAAAGAAAAAGAGGAAATCAGAATCAAAGTGAACAAACCTAAAGCGAAGAAAAGCAAGAAAGAAGAATAATAAAAAAGGGAGCTGATTTAGCTCCCTTTTTTTATTCCTTTTTCTTTGGCTGTTCTTCTTTTTTATTTGGATCCTCTTTTTCGATATGTTTTGTCATCTCCCCTGCTTCTGTTATTTCCACCAGATAAGTAAGATCATCCTTTGTTAGTTCCATCTTATAATAGGTTCCTTTACCATCTGTTTCAATTTTAAAAGGTTCAATAATCTGATAGTTTTTAAAATTCTTGTAGGCCTCCTTCTTAACAGCTTTTGGAACATCCAGAATACGTACCGGTGTTTCTGTTCTTAACCATTTTCCATCTGCCGAATAATGTGCTGATTTTTCTTGTTTATTTAATGTAAATCCGGCAAAATAATCGTCCTCATCCAGCTCCCATTGTACTTTTTCTGCGGTAGGATAAGTTGTTTTGAATTTCTCCACTACAGGTGCCGGAACATTCTCCACAGAGGTTTTTTGTGCATAGGCATGTACAAAAGAAAATAAAGCAAAAGGCAGTAGTATAATTCTTTTCATAAGATATGTTTTAGCGGTTTAATGATTAGAGATACACAAATTAACTATAAATTTGTATTTATTCCAATTTTTATGAGCACAGAGCGTAAAAAACGCGATCCTTTCGCTGTTTTAAAAAATAAAGAGTTTCTTCTTTTCCTGAATACCCGATTTTTCATGACCATGGCCATACAAATGCAAGGCGTTATTGTGGGACTTCAAATATACAAACATACGAAAGATGCATTTGCACTCGGAATGATCGGTTTGGCAGAAGCAATCCCCTTTATCATTACTTCCTTGTTTTCGGGCCACGTTGCAGATACCTATAACAGAAAAAGAATCATTGTTATTTCTACAGCTTCCCTTCTGATATCAACATGTATTTTGTTGTATTTCTCTTCCAATTCTGTTGAAATGCTTCGGAAGTATGGCACCCTTCCCATCTTTTTAGTAATAGGCCTTACCGGTGTTATTAGAGGATTTATTTCTGCTGCTCTTACTCCTTTCATGTCGCAATTACTCGATCGGGAGTGGTATACAAGTGCTGCCACCTGGAATAGTAGTGTGTGGCACACAGGTGCCGTTTTGGGGCCTCCCGTTGCTGGTTTTTTATGTGCACTTAGTTTTGATGCAGCGTATGAAATCAATTTGATTTTTATTGTTCTTTCCATTTTTTCATTGCTCCTTATTAAGTCAAGACCCCTTCCATTAAAAGAAAAAAAAGAAACACTAAGGGAAAGTCTCTCTGCAGGAATAAAATTTGTTTTTAGCAACCAATTGATTTTAGGTCCCATTTCACTTGACCTGTTTGCTGTATTATTTGGTGGTGCTGTGGCCATGTTACCAGTATATGCTGATAAAGTGTTGCATGTGGGTGAAGTCGAATTTGGTTTTTTAAGATCAATTCCGGCTGTGGGCGCTGTTGTCACCGCTATCATCATGGCATATCATCCTCCAACAAAAAAAGCCGGTAAAAATTTATTGTTATCAATTGGTGCATTTGGTATTGCAACTATTTTATTCGGTTTAAGCACGAACTATTACTGGTCGCTTTTCTTTTTATTTTTAACAGGCGCATTTGATAATGTGAGTGTTGTCATTCGTCATACTGTTTTACAGTTAGCAACACCGGATCATATGCGTGGACGTGTATCTGCCGTAAATAGCATATTTATTGGATCTTCCAATGAGATTGGTGCATTTGAGTCGGGCTTGGCTGCTCGCTTAATGGGGTTGATTCCTTCTGTTGTTTTTGGTGGTGTAATGACTGTTTTTATAGTTGGGGCAACGGCAAAATTGGCCCCTAGGCTTCGTAAACTTGATTTAAAAGAAATTGAGTAGATGTTAGATGTGATACTGGTATTTAATCTATTATTTATTTCTTACATCTAATATTTTAAACCTAATGTCTAATGTCTCACATTTCAAATCTCATATCTAAAAAGGAATTAAAAGAATTCTTAAACGAAAAATACGATCTGTATAATAATTTAAAGTTTATTGAAACAGATCCTATACAAATCCCACATCTTTTCAACCAAAAGGAAGATGTTGAAATTGCCGGTTTCTTAACAGCCACCATTGCGTGGGGGCAACGGGTTACCATCATTAACAATGCAACAAAAATGATGAAACTGATGGGTTCTAGTCCTTATGATTACCTCATGAGTTCAAAAGAAAAAGATCTCAAACGTTTTGATGATTTTGTGCACCGGACATTTAATGGGACCGATGCTATTTTTTTTATGAAATCATTGCAAAATATTTATAAAAAGCACGGAGGATTGGAACAGGTGTTTACGATTGAAAAGTACAAGGAAGATTCTCATCTGCTGCATGTGATCATGAATTTTAGAAATACTTTTTTTTCTATTCCTTCTCCTTCCCGTTCTGGTAAACATGTTTCAAACCCATCAGAAAACTCTTCTGCAAAACGTTTGTGCATGTATTTGCGTTGGATGGTAAGAACCGATAAACGTGGCGTTGATTTCGGAATCTGGAACTCACCAAAACTTAACTCTGCTCATTTAATGTGTCCATTAGATGTACATTCCGGAAATGTGGCGCGTAAATTAGGCTTATTAAAACGAACACAAAATGATTGGAAAGCGGTTGAAGAACTAACACAAAATCTAAGACTCTATGATCCAAAAGATCCTGTAAAGTATGATTTTGCTTTATTTGGTTTGGGTGCCTTTGAAAAATTTTAAAGGGAGCCATTACCTCTACGTAACAGCCCCCTTCAAACAGAATTTATACCGAGCTCTCTACTTCAACAGTACAAATTTTTTCGTAAATGTTTCTTGCTGATTACTAAAATTTAAAAAGTAAACACCATTTGATAAATTAGATAAATCAATTTGCGTTGTGTTCTTTTCTGTTGCCATAACTTGATTACCTGTCAAATCAAACACTGTAATATCCATAGCGGTACCATTCGCAATCGTTACAATACCATTTGTAGGATTTGGATAAGCATTAATCTCTGCTGTTTTATTGTTCGCAATACCTGTTATAACTGATCCCAATTTTACGGCTACTGATGAATTCTCAACTGTTCCATTTGATGAATTAATTACAAATCCGATAATGGACATGCCGGAACATTGGTAACATTTCCATTATCCGTCCAAACGTGAAAGTAACGTCTGGCAGCATTCGTTGGATCACTTGTTTTCCATATCCAAAGTTCATATGTTTTATCCGGCTGAAACCAATTACCAACATCAGCCGGCCAGTTTTGTTTCAAATCAAACCAATCAACCCAGTCGTGATCGACATATCTGTTAAGGGATCGCGTCCATTCTTTATAATTTCCTGTACGTGTAAGATCATAATTGCACTCATAAATTGTAAATGAAAGCCAATATACCACACCGCCTGTGCTATTTTTACTCAACGGAATACCCTTTGAATAGCTATGGCATAATGGCGTAGGTGCATAATTTGCATTTATCCACCAACTGGATGCTCCCAAACACATTACTGGGACAGTATTTAATGTTGGGGTACCATTACCATCGTGTAATAAAAATTTATTTTCCGGTAGTGTATAAGCGCATTCTGTTGATGCATAACGTACAATACTTTCAGCAGCGGGGTCTATATCAAACAGCTGATGACTATATAAACCTTGATTTATTTCGAGTTGCCAGCCTTCAGGCATTAGCATAATCGAGAAAACATTCCCAAGGTTTTTACAAACATCATATGGTATTTCGACCGTTTGATCAGCCCAGGTGCCTGAGCCATTTGAAATAGAGCCTACTCTAGTCCCGTCTGAAACATCCCATTGATCAGGCAATGATTGTGTTGTAATATCTCCATTAAATACGTAAACAGTAGCACCTGCACCTACCGGTGGACCAGGGGCCTGCTTTCTAATTTTTGTTTTAAATTCAAGCTTCGCTTTGGGTTCACCATTCGTAACAACCTTATAAACTCTCGCAATCTGTTCATATTCGTTGCTAACATCGGGTTGCCAAAACCCAGCATAATTAACATTTATGGGTGTGAAGGTCCAGGGATTACCAACTCTTGCATTGCGTTTAATTGAAGTGATTGTAAAGGTTGGTGCTGGCGTGGCTTGAGCCATCGCTTCTGTAACAGAAGCTCCCAGTAATAACCCAAGGACTATTTTTTTACAGTTTAAGAGAGATAAAAAATTTTTCATAGATGTAATTATTGATATGATAATGCGCTAAAAGTATCATATATATAATTCCATTTCTGAACTTTTTAATTAACGGTCGTTGATTTCTAGTTATCGGTAGTAAAAAGGTGTTACTGTTCGGATGGATCCGGATCCACTGTAATTACCTTATCAGGCTCGATAGAAGGTTGTTCTTCTTCTTTTTTGCCTTTGCCTATAATATTCAGGTATCTTTTGAAAAGCTCTGCAAACGAATCAAACTCCTCTCTGTAGAATACTCCTAATCCTTGTGTATATGGACCCGGTGATATGTTTACCTGGTTGTTATCGTTGGCACGGTTAAAGGTTTTAATTTTCACTTTGCCATCGTCTGTTAATTTGTATTCAATGTTTACCTCTCCTACAATGTTATTTGTATTGGAACTTTGCGAATTTGCATTGCTTCCAACGTTTCCATCCACCGATAATTTATCATTGAATAATTGAGTGGATAAAACAAGCTCCAATTCTTTTTTGCTTATTTCATTTCCCGGGCGATAATTCACACCAACATCTACATCTTTACTTAATTTACTAAGCATGTTGCTTAACTGATTCGATAACATTTCTGTTGAATTGGATCCAACTGCACCTAAAGCATTAGGTCCTCCACTGTCATTGTTCGCCAATTGGTAAGGTGTAACAAAACTATTTAAGATGAGCAGCGAAAACACCTGACGGTTCATTTCCTGATCAGAATTGATATAACTTAACACGAGCTGACGGGTACTTGCATCAACCGTTGGAATGCCAATATCAAAATTTATTTCAGGATGTTGTAAATCACCTGTCATCAATAATTTCAAATCAATAGGCACCCGTTTCTTATATTTATCTGACTGAGATCCACCATTGGTTGTTGTTCCCAGGTTATATGCATCCGGAAAAAATGGATACAATGCGGCTCTGCTTTTATACACTGCTTTCAAATCTAAATCCGCATCATAGGGTATTCCGCTCCATTTAATCGTCCCTCCTTTTTCCAAATAAAATCTTTTGTTAATTATATTTTGTAGTGTAAACAGATAATCTCCCTCTTCTACAATGTAATCGCCGTACATTTTAAATTCTCCATTCGTATTAATGTTCAATTTAATATTTCCATCACCTGTTGTTCTTAAAACATCTCCTACCTTTTGATCAAATATCAATTGAATCTCGGCATCCGGGGTTACATTCAAATCAAAATCAAGTGTCAAACCTGCAGTTTTCACTTTGTATTCTTTAATTTTTACTTGTTGATCCTTTTTTACGAATGTGATGAAATCATTCTCTCCGATTTCGCCTGTTGATGACAAAGGAATAAAGAACTTGGTAAGCTCCGTAGTTGAACGAATACCAAATTTTTCTTCTGAAGATATTTTATCTGTTTTTACATTTGCTTCAATGAGGATATTGTCTTTAATAAAACCAGAAACATTGACAATTCCTGTTACAAAAGCTTTCCCGTAATATAAACTGTTATTGATCTCCGTTGTATTTAAGCAGAGAAATTTTTTAGCTTCAATATCATAATCCAGCTGAAAATTTCTGAAATTGGTATGATATACTTTTCCATTAACAATTGCTTCATGATGATTTATATCCTTAAGTACCAACCCTTCAACACCAAATGAATTATTCTCAATGACAATTTCATGCGTAAAATTATAGGAGGTGTTCAAATAATCGACAGTTATCCTTTTTGCATTCACGTTTATCAAACCAGAAATTTTAGGGCTGTTCAGATTACCTTTAATGGCTACATTACCAGACATAAACCCTTTCAAATTCGAACAATAATCTTTAACAAATGGTTCAAATATTTGCAACTGGATGGCTTGCATATTTAACTCCAGATCTATATTGTCATCTTTTTTCTTTGGATAATAATAACCTGAAAATAAAACATTGGGAACAATTCCAAGTGTAAACGAACCGTGCATGTACAATGCCTCTTTGCCTTTATCCCAAATACTTTCCACATTTCCATTTCCGAAATCATTGTCATTTACAAAAAAGGATTTGAACTCGTTATTACTTGAAAATACCATGTTGTGATACAAATCTGTTATTACAGATTGCCCATCAATTGTTCCCTTTAATTTTACACCCGTTGGATTTAAAAGCCCATTTAAATTACTTAGATTAAAGTTTTTGAATGTTAGCTGAAGTTGATCTTCTTTTTTTTCTGACACGGTGCCATTCAAAGAAATCATCTGATTATCGTGTTCAAGTGTCAGGTCTTTTACAAATATGGAAGTGGAATCAAACAATACATCGTTTGTTCTTTTTATACCCCAGGTCGTATCGTTAATCGTAAATTCTGATGGCTGGATCATGAGTTCAAAACTATTGGCTTTTTTAACTGCTATAAAAGCTTTGAGATCTCCTTTGTTTACTTTTTTTGTTTTATTATCCCAGTTAATCGCAAGGTTTACGCTATCGGAGTATGTATGAGCTGTTATACCAAAATCATTCATCCAAACACTATCACTAACATATAAGCGCCGGGTAAGAACATTTAATTTTAGATCCTTATCTGCCGAAGAATTAATCGTCAAATCACTCAGAACATAACCAAACAATGATAGTCTGGGGGAGCTCGCTGCAAATGTAAATGCGTTTTCCGTTGAATTAAATCTTCCATGTACAGACGTTTTGGGAGATATTGTTAAATACGGTGTAAATAAACTGGTTACATCACTTGTGTTTTTAAAGGCAAGATCATATTCAAAATTTTGTGGAGGAATTTTTTTCGATTTGATTGTTTCATCAAAGAATGATGGCAGATATTTTAAAAAAAGTTGCTGTATTGATATTGATAAATCGCGAACATTGAACACACCATCTAAACTGGCATCTAAAAAATCCGAATTCAGCAACATCGATTTTGTTCCATTTTGCTCGTACGCCGAAAGGTTAAAGGATTTCATACGATATGTTTCCCCGCCTTTCTTATAAATGGTATTGTCAAAGTGCATCGTCCCTATCAGGTTATCGATTGTATTACCGGTAACATTTACATTCAGGTTCGTTGAAAGATTGGATGCTTTGGTGGAATCTGTAAAATGCAGTGCCACCAAATTAGCTTTATTTAAATGCGAAATGAAATCCATAGCAGGTCGCTTTTGCGTAAAGTCAACCTTTCCAGAAAAATCAAGATCAATATTCTCATCCTTAATGCTTAATTCACCATTAAAAATTCGTCTTGCAGCATCCCCTTTTACCTCCATATTTTTGTAGGTGTATGAATTTAGCTCCATTGAATTAATGGTTCCATCCAACTTAGCAGCAACCTCTTCCAAAGTTAATCCGGAACCATGAATATTAACATTCGCCGTTACCTTTCCTAAAGCCGGGATATCGAAGAATTTTCCAAAATCAAAATTGTAGGACTTTAACTGTCCTTTGTACACTTCTTTTTTGATCGTTTCATCTCGTCTTAATGACAAATCAGAAGATAATTTTCCAAGATCACAAGAAAAATTACCATACGCGTAAAAATCATTATATAACCCGGTAAATGTGCCTTTGAAATACATTTTCCCAAGCTTTTTAATCTCCGGACTGATCTGTAGTTTTTCATTCTTTTCAAAAGGTGGAACTGGAATTTCTTTTAGATCAGAATAGCTGGTCATTGCATTTTTAACCGTTAACCGAATGACCGTTTCATCTAAATTGGGCAATCCCGTTAGTGCAATATCTCCCGCAAACGATGACAATTCACCAAAAGAAATCAGCATATCTTTTCCCCGAATATCATTTACTTTACCAGTTGCTTTACCGGTTATTATAAGTTTTTTATGAATTCCTTTCAGCTCAGGTGCAAAATAAGCTATGTCACATAAATCCAGTTTAGAGTGATTAAACTGTGCTTTCATTTTTACCTTATCAATAAAATCATAATAGTCCCTGTAACGGCTATAATTAAACGTAAGATCAGTGGCAATTTCGCTGTAAGGGGTTTTTAGCCGTAAATCCTGTGCATTCATCTCAATTGAATTCACCTTTACTTTGGAACTACTTAGATTATTCAGGATAAATCCACTTTTTTCAACAGCAGATAAATGATGGATCCCTGCATAGATGGTATCATGATCCAATTGGAAGTTGGTGATTTGACCGTTGATTGCTCTTGTTTCTATATCAAAGTAATTGATTCCGGTTGTAATAAGTGTATCGTGTTCATTTTTATAAGCAAAATTGGAGTTTTCAAGGTTGATTTCCTCAATCTGGAAGTCAACAGGTGCGTTTTCTTTTTTCTTTTTCTTTTCCTTACTTTCAAAAGAATCAATAATAAATTGGTAATTAAAATCTTCATCCGCACTGTATTTTACAAGGGCAATGGTAGCATTTACAAGGGATAGACTTTTGATATGAAAAACCTGCTCTGATAAATTAAACTGATTGATGTTTACTTTAATGGCTTTGGCATAAACCAGTGTGTCTTTGTGGAGGTCCTCTACATAAACATCATTTAAAACAATGGTTTTAAAAAACTCAATTTCGACTGTGCCTATATCTACTTTTGCATGAAAGCGATCTGATAAATAAGCCGTTGCTTTTTTTGCCAAAGCGGTTTGCACACTTTTCAATTGAAGCACTAAAAAAAGTACTACGAATAAAAAAATGATGACCGCAAGTATGCGAAATAATATGTTAGCAAATTTTTTAATTATCTTTGAGTATTCATTGCATCAGAAGAAGCAAAGTTAGTGAATATGACTAAAACAACAATCATTTTAGGAATTGAATCGTCTTGTGATGACACAGCAGCTGCTATCATTGAAAACGGCCGTTTACTTAGTAATATTGTTGCCAATCAGCAGGTTCATAAGCTATACGGAGGTGTAGTTCCGGAGCTGGCTTCACGTGCTCATCAGCAAAATATTATTCCTGTTGTGCAACAGGCCATTCAACAAGCCAATGTAAAAAAAGAAGACATCAGTGCTGTGGCATTTACCCGTGGCCCTGGATTAATGGGTTCTTTGCTGGTAGGTACCTCCTTTGCCAAAGCCTTTGCTATGGGATTGAATGTTCCGCTTGTGGAGGTTAATCATATGCAAGGGCATATTTTCGCACATTTCATACAAGACAAGGATGGAAACAGTCAAAAACCGGAGTTTCCTTTTTTATGCCTTACTGTTTCCGGTGGACACACGCAAATAGTTTTGATAAAAGATTATTTTGATATGCAGGTTATTGGAGAAACGATTGATGATGCTGCCGGAGAAGCTTATGATAAGGCGGCGAAAATTTTAGGACTTCCTTACCCTGGTGGACCCCTGGTTGATAAATACGCTCAAAAAGGGAACCCAGTTGCTTTTTCTTTTTCAAAACCAGTTATTCCAGATCTTAATTTTAGTTTTAGTGGTTTAAAAACCGGATTTATGAATTTTATTCATACTAACTCCATGAAGGACCCCGAATTTATCAATAAACATTTAAATGATATTTGTGCCTCTTTCCAATCGACAGTGATCGATATCTTGATTTCGAAATTAAAAAAAGCAATTCAGCAAACAGGTGTTAAACGTGTTGCTATTGCCGGAGGTGTTTCAGCAAACAGCGGTTTAAGAAGCGAGTTGGAAAAAATGAAACAGGAACTGAAATGGGAAATTTTTATTCCTAAGTTTGAATATTGTACGGATAATGCGGCAATGATAGCAATTACAGGCTATTTTAAATACTTGAAAAATGATTTTGCATCGCAAGCAACTGTACCAATGGCACGCTATGCTTTAAGTAAAAAATGACCTATAAAAAAGCTATACAACTTGTATTTTTTCTGCAAATCATTTGTGGGATAGCAAGTTTATCTGCCGGCGTTACGGACACCATTCGATTAAATCCGGTTAAACCTAAAAAAGAATACTACCAGCCTTTGGTTTTAAAATTATGTCCCACAGCTTTTCTTTGGGGAGGGATTTTTCCTTTTACTTCCGAATACAGACTAAGTGTTGAAATTACCAGTGGGCGCACGCAATCTGAGCAAATATCTGTTTCTCTATTGGATAAAAACATCTTTCTTTCAGCTGCTTCAAACGTTACGCAAAGTAATTTTAAAGCCAATGGATGGAGATTGCAATACGCACATAAGTTTTATATTATCAGAAAAACAAAATTTGCACCTTATGGTTTATATGTAGGTGCCTTGGTTTCATATGCAAGGGCGCAGGTTTCCCTGGATCTTTCATCTTATTACCGAAATGAATATCTTATTTTCAGCAAATTTGATGTGAATGGAATTGTTGGAATTCAGGTTGGTAAATTTCATCGCATAACACTGGATGCTTTTGCCGGATTGGGCTATAAAAAGAACAAAGCATTTTATCATTACACTTCCAATAATATAGCACCATACGATACAAAAGATCTGGGTGATTTATACAATACACATTTGAATGGTGTATTTGCAATACAGGTTGGATACTCCTTATAATATCCCTTATGAAAAGAGCCCCTGCGACAATGAATCGCAGGGGCTCTTTGGTAAATTACAATTGGGTTGATTTCTATTCCTCCATTTTTATAATTTTTATCGGACTGGAAGATGCTTGCCCACTTACAATACGCACAAAATAAACTCCGGCATTTAATGCTGTATTTATCGATAGATTACCTTTCATATCCGAAACTTCAAATTTCTGAATTTCTTTTCCAAGCATATCCGTTAATAGAATTGCAGATCCGGCATTTACTTTACTTTGAAATTCATACGATATGTTGATATCATTGGTAAATGGATTTGGATAAACGCTTAGACTTGCATCATACAATTCATTATCAAAAATACCTGATGCTGTTGGAATTAGCTTCACATCTTTAAGTGTTAAAGCACCACTCGATAACTGCACCCCCGTAATCGTTTTTGTTTTGTATTTTGTGGCAGAATACGTAATCGTAAACGTTCCACCAGGTGCCGGAGCTCCGGTTGCGTATACTCCTGAGATATTCGTTGTTTCAGTTAAAGCGAGGCTGGAACCGGTAACTTTTATAGTTGCTCCATTTATCGGAAACCCTGTTATCGAATCGGTAACGGTTCCCTCCAAATAGCATGCTTGTGCATATGTTGGAGTAAATACATAAAGCCCATCTTCGATATTAGACACGACAATTGCTCCAGAAGGGAAATAAGGGAAAACTCCCCAATTACCATTCATACCATCTCCTGATCCTGAATACGTATCATAGTTTCCTACTTGAATCATATTTGAAGGGCGAGTTACATCAACAATTGTAAATCCGTCGCGATACCAGGATGTAACCGCAAATTCCCCTTTTCCTACTTTTATAATGTGTGTATTGTGAACAACAGAATTAGATCCCGGATTCGACTGAATCTTGTCAAGCAATTTGATATTCTTTGGATCAGTAACATCATATGCTGCTAAAACAGAGTTTTTGTTCTCATCGGTAGTAAAAACCACTTTACCACTTTCATTTAACCAGCTGTTATGCGTAAATTTTGTAGGTGTAGTTACCGTTCCTAAAACCTTTGGTTTTTTCTTGTCTTTAAAATCAATAATATCCATAAACCCTTCAAAAATATGACATGCATAAAGTGTGTCATTTCTTACGTATCCATCATGCACATAAGGGGCTTTACCACCTCCCAAAGCCTTATAATTACCAACATATACAGGGTTCTCTGCATCACTAATATCAGCAACCAGAGCCCCACCTTCAAATAATTTTGATCCGTAGAGATAAACATAATTGCCATCGATATGCAAGGCGTGAATGGACGTTAAATTGCCTGCCGAACCTCCTGTCCATGATTTTGATGTTATTCCTGTAGCAGTTGGCAAGCTACCCAGGTTTACAATTTGCAACCCTCCTCCGCCTTCTGTTGTCACATAAGCATAGCTTCCTTTTACTTTGATTTCTCTCCATGTACTTTCGGGACCGTTTATCATTTTTACTTCTACCGGTTTGTCAGGATTTGAGATGTCTACCACAGACATTCCCTTAGAGGTACCCACAAGGGCATATTCCTTTCCGGTTTTATCTACATAACCACAGATATTGGAGCAGGAAACACCGCTGCTATATTTAAACTGAGATCTGAATTTAACATTTAGGTTGTTTTGTGCAGTTACAATTGTTGTAAAAGCTAAACTAGCGAAGAGTAATTTTAATTTCATTTTTAGCGGGGATTAATAAATTGAGTTTGAAGAAGTTTGGATGCACGAACACCAGGGTCGAAAACAACAAATAGTACAATCATTTCAATAACCAGAAATAGAACCATGTTATTTATGTGATTTAACTATTAACTAATTACTAATAAACAATATAATTATTAAATGCTGCTTTTCAAAACTAAATAGATGAACAACAAAAAATTACACATCAAAGAAGTGGAAATACAAATGAATATTTGAGGTAGGAATATTTTTTTTAATAACGGGTTAAAAAAATATTAGGAAGCGATGAGGTAATTTATAATTTAACGCTCAACCGTTGCTTTTGCACAGTTAATACAGCATGAACTAGCTTTTGAATAGTTAACATGGTGCAAGCATTTTAAAATTTATAAAATTAAAATGCTTGTACTTTAATCAGTTTGACTGGATTGGAAGATGCTTTGCTGTTTACAATGCGCACATAATATATACCGGCATTTAACTCAGGTCCCAGGGAAATATTTCCTTGCATACCTGTAATGCTTATCTCCTGAATTTTTTTTCCCAGCACATCTGTTAATTGAATTGTCGATCCTTCGGGTTGTTTGCTTTGAAATTCGTAAACGATCGCAATGTCATTCGTGAATGGATTCGGGTATGCATTTAAATTGACAGTATTCAATTCATTTTCAAAAATGCTTAACGGTGATTTTTGCAATTGTATATCTTTTTGCATCACCACACCAGAAGACAACAGAACATCGGAAACTGTTTTTGATCTATAACCAGCAGCAGAATAAGTAACTGAATAAGTCCCGCCTGGAGCAGGTAATCCTGTTGCATAATTTCCGGTCAATAAAGTTTTTTCTTTTATAAGTGTACCTGAAATGGTTACATCTGCCTGGTTTATGGGTAATCCCGTTAGCGAATCAGTTACAACACCTTCCAGATAGCAAGCACGCGTATAGTTTGGTGTGCATACAAATAAACCTTCATCTATGCTAGAGGCTACAATTGTTCCTGAAGGAAAGTATGGGTAAACTCCCCAATCACCACCCATACCACCTCCCGAAAATGGATGGGTATCATAGTTTCCTACCTGAATCATATTTAAAGGACGGGTCACATCAACAATTGTAAACCCATCGCGATACCATGCTGTAACGGCAAATTCTCCATTCCCTACTTTTATAATATGTGTATTGTGAACAACTGAATTAGAGCCAGGGTTAGACTGGACCTTATCCAGTAATTTGATATTTGCCGGATCGGAAACATCGTAAGCAGTTAGAAAAGAGTTATCGATCTCATCTGTCGTAAATAAAACTTTACTATTTTCATTTAGCCAACTATTATGCGGGAATTTCCCTGGCGTAGAAACAGTTCCTAAAAATTTAGGATTCTTTTTATCCTTGAAGTCAACAATATCTATAAAACCTGAGTAAATATGACAAGCGTACAATGTATCATTTCTTACATATCCATCATGAACATAAGGATCCGTCTTACTTTGATAGGCTCCTGCAAAAAAAACACTGTCCGGATTACTAATATCTACTGCAATAGGGGCCCCTGATACAAGTTTGAACCATATAAATAAGCATAATTACCATCAATATGTAAAGCATGAATAGATGATAAGCTACCAGTAAAAATATCTTTCCAGAATTTTGATGTTATTCCTGTAGCTGTTGGTAAACTACCAAGGTTCACAATTTGCAATCCTCCGCCACCCTCTGTTGTTACGTATGCATAATTTCCTTTTACTTTAATTTCCCTCCATCGGCTTCCGGGACCTGTTATTTGTTTAACTTCAACAGGCTTATCAGGGTCTGAAATATCAACAACAGACATTCCTTGCGAAGTACCTACCAAAGCATATTCTCTTCCTGTTGTATCAACATACCCACATATATTGGAGCAGCTTATACCACTACCATAATTTAATTGAGAACGAAATGTAACATTTAAGTTTTGCGCCGTTGCAAAGACTGCAAAAAGAAAACAAATGGTAAAGAGTTTGAATTTCAAGGTTTCGGAGGATTAAACTGTTAATTAAATTTTGTTCAGCTTTATATTTAAGATACAATTTCGATAAAAAAGAGTTGTGTTCAAAATGGCCTAGATGAATATACGATAAGTGAGCATCAAAGATGTATATACTTAGTTAGCATAACGTCTTGTCTGATCACCTAAATAGTTAATACGATTTTACGATTTGATTGTTTCAAGCTCGCCTTTTAGCATATTTAATGCTGCATGAGCTGCCTTTTGAATGGTACGTTCCCTATTATTCCCGAATAAGAATTTTGCTGATATTACTCTTTCGGGTGTTGCAACAGCGATCCAAACGGTACCAACAGGTTTTTCGTCAGTACCACCTGTTGGTCCAGCGATGCCAGAGGTAGAAATCGCATAATCGGTTTTATATTTTTTACGAATGGTTTGAGCCATTTGCTCAACAACAATTTGGCTCACGGCACCATTTTTCATTAGTACTTCTTTCGAAATCTCCAATTCATTTTCTTTTATTTCATAAGCATATGAAACAATAGAACCAATATAATATGCAGAGCTGCCTGGAATGCTTGTTAGCAAATGAGAAATATACCCTCCGGTACAACTTTCGGCTGTGGAAACTGTTTTTTTTGAGGATAATAACAGTTCAGCTACCAGCTGCTCCATTGTTTTCTTTTCTTCTCCGTATGTCTCATATCCATAAATGTATTTACCTGCAATTGTTTGCAAAGAGTTGATTTGTTTTTCAACTTCTTCTTTCAATTGTTTGCTGTCAGATCCAAATGTACTTAAACGCAATCGCACCAAACCTGGCGAAGGAAGATAAGCCAGTTTAATATTTACGGATGCGAGCTGATCTTCCCAATCCGAGATCAATTCGGATAAGGACGACTCCCCTATTCCTTGTGTCAGAACTGTTTTATGGTAAATTTCAGGAAATTTAAAACGGGATTTTAATTTAGGGACAACTTCATTCGTCATTAATGCCTTCATTTCAAAAGGTACACCTGGCATAGAAACAAATACTTTATTGTTAACATCGAACCACATTCCCGGAGCAGTGCCATGATGATTTCTAAGTACCTCACAAATAGCAGGAACTTCTGCTTGCTTGCGGTTTATGGGTGTTACCTCTTTATTATACGAAGCAAAAATTGCAACCACATCCTGATAAGCTGTTTCATCAAAACGCATAGTCGTATTGAAATACTCACACAGTGTTTTCTTGGTAATATCATCTTTCGTTGGTCCTAAACCACCGGTAATCAAAATAATGTCTGCACGCTCCTTTGCTTCATCCAATGCTTTAATAATGTGTTCACGATCATCCGAAACAGAGGATATTTGTTTAACAGATACCCCATTCAGATTCAGAAGTTGAGCCATAAACGCCGAATTCGTGTCAACAATCTGACCGATTAAAATTTCATCGCCTATTGTTATGATTTCAACTTGTACTTGTTTGACTTGAGTAGTCATAAATTAATCTATAATTTTCATTTCATTCAACAAATAACCTGCTCCTGCAAATTTATCGATCACAAAAAGGGTGTAGCGTATATCCATTGCAATATTTCTCACTTGTTTTGGATCGTACAATACATCACTCATCGTTCCTTCCCAATCCCGGTCGAAATTAAGCCCGATCAACTCTCCACTTGCATTTAAAACAGGGCTACCCGAATTTCCTCCGGTAGTGTGATTGCTGGCACAAAATGCAATTCTTAATTCTCCTGTTTTATCGGCATATCGTCCATAATCCTTTTTTTCGAATAGCTGTTTTAATTTGGGTTCTATCACGAATTCGCTTGATGAAGGATTTTCTTTTTCCATTAATCCTGTAATCGTTGTATAGTAATCGTAATAAACCGCATCTCTTGGGTAATAACCTTCTACTTTACCATAAGTCAATCTTAGCGTACTGTTGGCATCCGGATAATATTTTTTTGATGTTATTAATTCCCGCATCGCTTTCATATATAAACGATTCAGCTTATTAATTTCAAAATCTGCGACAAGAATTTGAGGTTTGACTGCTCCCATATAATGGGTATTACAGCTCAGCATGAGTTGATAAACGGGATCTTTTTTCGCTTTTTTGTAATTCTTTTTCAGATTGCTCAACAGATCCGTTACTTTATCCGATGAAACAAAAAATGATTTGCTATAAATCGTTTTTACATACGCTTCAAAATCTCCTTTAAAATCTTTTTCTATTGTTCTAAAAACAGATGGCTGTTGATCTTTAGGAATATTATTGTAATACAACTCCAATAGCTTTGTTGCAATAATCTGATCTGTTTCTTTATCATAATTCTTAAAGAAACCAGGAACAGCAGCTTTTAGTTTATCAATATTTTTTTGAAGTTCTTCTATGCTTTTACCTTTGTTTAATCCTTCAATTACTTCACTAAAACCCGCAGCATAGCTGATTGCTTCAATTCCCAAAATACCTTCAACATAGAAATCCCGCTGTTTGCTTAATGTCTTATAAGTACTGTATTTTTGTTCGAACTCAGGAAAGAGTTTTCCATATAGTTTATTCGCCTCTTCATTACCATGTACGTTGGCCAAAAACTCTTTTTCGAATGCTTGTTTTTGCCCGACTGCATTTGCTTTCTTTAAACCCGTCATTTCACCCAGCCACTTTTTATAGTAGTTTGCAAGGCTCTGATACTTGGCCGAGTATTGAATGCGCACAACATCGCTCTTTTGCATTTGTCTATACATCACATCCGAACGTATTTCACGTATTTTTACTTTATCAGGATCCGATTGATTCATGATAACGTCAACTCCATAAGATGTTAAATACTCCGTGGTTTTTCCGGGAAAACCATACACCATTGTAAAATCATCCTTTTCAACACCTTTTAAAGTAATTGGAAGAACATATTTTGGTTTGTAAGGAACATTGTCTTTCGAGTATTCTGCCGGCTTATTATCCTTGTTGGCATAAATTCTAAACATGCTGAAATCCCCCGTATGTCTTGGCCATACCCAATTATCCGTGTAGTCTGCAAATTTCCCGATAGAAGAAGGTGGTGCCCCTACTAATCTGACATCTTTGAATGTTTCGGTAATAAACAAATAATACTCATTTCCATAAAAGAAAGGGCGAATAAATGCATCGTACCAGGTTCCTTTTACAGATTCCTTTTGAAGTGAGTCAATAGCAGTCTTAATTTTTTGTTCTCTTATCTCTTCACTTAAATCCGGAGTAATACCTGCCAGCACCTTTGATGTAACATCTTCCATGCGAATAATAAATGTAGCAGACACGCCAGGATTGGGTAGTTCTTCCGATTGATTCATTGCCCAAAAACCTTTTGTAAGCAAATCATTTTGAACACTGCTATGTGATTGAATCTGACCATAACCACAGTGATGGTTAGTTAATATCAATCCTTTATCAGAAATAACTTCGGCCGTACAGCCTCCATTAAACTGAACAATAGCATCTTTTAAGCAGGATTTATTGATGTTGTATATATCGTCGACTGATAATTTTAATCCGTTTTTCTTTAAATCGGGTTCATTTAATTGTTTTAGCAGCAAAGGGAGCCACATGCCTTCATCAGCTTTAATAACAGCTGAACATGAAAATACAATCAATAAACAAAGGGCAATGTTTTTTTTTATCATAAAAATTAAAGTGGTTATTCTTTGATCACTTTTTTTGAAATTATATGCTCGGCATTACCAACGCTGATTAGGTAAATACCAGCGGCCAATTCTTGATCTGCATTGAAATTTAATTTTGTCGGTTGTCCGGCATTCACTTTTAATGCTTGTGTTTTTAAAACACGGCCCGTAAGGTCTCTTAATTCAAGTGTTATCAACTCTTGCTTGGCAGGTGTATAAAGAACTGTAAAGCTTGATTGAAAAGGGTTGGGATAAACGTTCAATGTATTTTGCAGAACTGAATAATTAGCAAGGCCTGTTAATATGTCTTTTGCTTTGCAAAAATCGGGAATTCCGTATCCTTTAAGTGAATCCGG
>DAORKB010000021.1:0-4062 GCA_035439365.1 Bacteroidia bacterium | reverse complement strand
GATTCAAATTTTGAAACACGATTAACTGAAACAGGATGATCCACAAGTTGAACAGACTGTACAAATGGCAATGCTTTTATCGCTTCTACTTTTGTCAGATCATCAGTGGCAATAGAAACGGTGTTAAACCATTTTGACCAATGTGTTAACTGAACTCCTGTTTTCCTTATTTCCTGAATATAGAATAGGCTAACCGGTAAGTCATTTTGTACAATTTCAATGTGCTGTCGCTGCCTACGTTCCAATGCTTTGGCTGATAAGAAAGCCTCTGGATGTTTTAACGAAAACGTAGTTGAGTTTTTATCTTTTAACCTTACCCAATACGTAAGTGTTTGTGCATTTGAAAGTTGGATCAACATAACAAATGCTAATGCAATAAGTTTATTCATGACCATAACTATTAAATTTAACAATATATTGAATTCCAAAATCAACACGATCCATGATAGGCGTATTCCGCCATTTAAAAAGGACAGAATCGGGCCAGGTTGGATCCGGTTGAGATTCTACATCAATTACATGCTTAAATATCATCCCGTAATTACGGGCATATTTTTCAATGTAATATTTTTTTGAAATAAGGGTTAAATCGTCCTGCTGTGTTACTTGTAAAACTGAATCAAAACGCGTGTTATTAATTGTAGCAGGTAAATCAACAGAATAATAAGAATAATTTAGGTGGCCCAGGTTATTTTTTGCATTCCCGTTCCAGGATGCTTTTGCTGTTACCGGAAAAATGAGTTTAACAAAACGGACATTTTCTTCTATCTTTTCGGCTGTATTTACCGTTCGGTTAGCAGTCCATACATTTCTTAATTTCCAGGGGATAGATGAATATGGCTTTTTAGGATCATATAAGCGAATATACTGCTCCAAGCGCATTGTTGGTCTGTTTTCATTATCCGAAAAAAAGGATTCTATTTTTTCTTTCAGCTGAAATTTAAAGGTATCAATATGATCTGTGAAATCATTGTAAAAAAAAGAATCCACATCATATACAATGTAATCACCCTGTTTATCGGGGAAATAAGCATATCCCATATCCATTGCTGCTTGCTCTTTCTCTTTTTTACAAGAATAAACAGTAGACAGAAGAATGATGGTTGCAAATAAAATTGGTAAGAAATATTTCATAATACCGGGAATATTCATCAGCTAAATTAATTAAATAAGTTGAGGATAGAAATTCGAAGCTTTATTTCTTAAATTGAAATTAAAAAAAAATTAGCAGTCTTCTTCAGGTTTTACTGCTTGGGAGTTTCTTTAAAAACCTGGTTTTATATTTTCTAATCATAAATCCTCCAACAGCTACCACAATTTTGTCCCGTTATGTTGAAGTTAACCGGCCTCCGGCCGTTTTATAATAAAAATAGGCGAGACGCCTAAAGTTGCCGACGTAGCTGGACGCTACGCCGAACCGAGGTGAGTGTGAGTCTGGGGGAGAATTTGTTTCACAAATTTAGCCGTTGACGTTCAATGATGCCCCCGCCGATTAAATCATCGTTTTCATAGAAAACTGCAGATTGACCTGGAGCCACGGCAGAAACAGAAGATTGGAACAATACATTTAATTTATCATTTTCCATGGTAAGGTTTGCCATTGTTCCTGGATCTTTGTAGCGTATTTTGGTAAGCGCCTCAAAATTATCTGGCAAGGAAGCATATTTAATCAGGTTGTATTTACCAACCTGAATTGTTTGTTTTTCAAGATCTTCTTTTGTTCCCAACACAACTGTATTGGTTTCCGGTAAAATTTCCAATACGTGTAACGGTTCACCAACAGCTATTTCCAGCCCTTTGCGTTGTCCAACGGTATAAAAAGGATACCCTTTGTGTTTACCCAATACACGTCCGGTACGATCAATAAAATTACCACCGTTCACTTTTTCTTCTAACCCTTTCACTTTATTTTTTAGAAAACCACGGTAATCATTATCTGGTACAAAACAAATTTCATAACTCTCGCTTTTTGTTGCAAGGTCAACATAGCCATTATCTATGGCCATTTGTTTAATTTCTGTTTTGCGGTAATTTTGTAAAGGAAAAATAGTTCGTTTTAAACTTTCCTGTGTAAGCCCCCATAATACATACGACTGATCCTTATGCTGATCCAACCCTTTGGAAATAACAAAACGGTTGTTTTCTTCGCGTATACGGGCATAATGACCGGTTGCTATAAATTCGCAATCAAGCATATCGGCACGTTTTAGTAAAGCTTCCCATTTGATATGGGTATTACACAATACACAAGGATTAGGTGTACGTCCTGCAAGATATTCATCCACAAAATTATCGATGATGTAATTTCCAAATTCATTGCGGATATCCAAAATCATATGAGGAAATCCCAAATGAACAGCAAGCATACGGGCATCGTTGATTGAATCCAGACTGCAACATCCTGTTTCTTTTGTAGAACCGCCAGATGATGCATAATCCCATGTTTTCATAGTGATTCCAACAACCTCATAGCCTTGTTCATGCAATAGCAAAGCAGAAATTGAGCTATCAATCCCACCACTCATTGCCAATAATACTTTTCCCTTTTTGCTCATTGTCTATTCCTGACGATACCTTTCATCAAAAGGATCTTTCATTTCTAATTGTTCTGCGTTTCTTTTTTCTTTTTCAATTTGTTCTTTGGGTTCGTAGTCAAGATCGGTCGACTTTACCATTTTCCCATCAATATATTGATCGGTTCGCCTTTCCTTACCATCTTCCTTGTAATATTTCCAGGTCCCGTCTTTTAAATCATCTTTGTATACGCCTTCCCCATCAATTTTACCGGACGAGTAATAGTAAACTGCTTTCCCTTGTTTTTGATCATTTACATATTGTCCGATATATTTCGGTTCACCATTTTGAAAATATTTTTTGCAACTGCCGTTTAACTTTCCATTTTTCCATATTTTTTCCTCTGCAAGTTGTCCATTTGTGTAAAAAACTTTACACGAACCGTTTTTCAAGCCATTCAAATACATCTCTGTAGAAATTAATATGCTGTCTTCGTTGTAAAAGTTCCACAAACTATCTTTCTTTTGATTGATGTATTTTCCTTGTCCTGTTAGCTTACCTGCTGCATTGTAGTGTTTGGTATGTGCCACAGTACCATTTTTACTAAAAACGGTAACTGCCCAGGGTACTCCACTATCATAAAAATACGTGAACTTTCCAACAGGTACATCATTTACAAAGTTACCCTCATAAATCTTTTTACGATTATCATCATATTTAATCCAATGCCCTTGCTTTTTCCCTGCTGCATCTTTTTTGTTAAATTCACCTTCCTGTGCATTCATGGAAAATGTAAACAGTAAAAACAGAATAAATAGATTGATTTTTTTCATAGAAGCCTGTTTATTTAAAAATCCTTACAAAATTACAAAAAATACCCCAATTCTGATGGGTTGAATTGATTCGTTTTGCTGAAAATACGAGTCATTTACATCTTTTCGAAGATATCCTACAAAAACTGCTATTTTTAGCAACGATATTTGCAGAAAATTGTTGCCCGGTTAAAAGGTAGCAGCTATTAACAGGAAAACATATTTGCCGATAGAATAACACCATGTGGTAACAGCTTTATTTTTAAAAGCTTTTTATATCTTTACGTTCTTAAAACAGGTATTTTAAATTTATGCATGATATAGCTTTTATAAAAAGTAAAATCACCAGTTCAATAGAATTAAAACAATTGGTGTTGAAAGATGAAGTACTGCTTTCCAGCCTCCATAAAATAGCTGAAGAGATGGTGACCTGTTTCAAAAATGGTGGGAAAGTGCTCTTCTGTGGAAATGGCGGAAGCGCTGCAGATGCGCAACATTTATCAGCCGAATTATCCGGACGTTTTTATACAGACCGTGATCCCCTTTATTCAGAGGCCTTACATACCAATACCTCTTATCTTACGGCAGTATCCAATGATTACTCTTTTGATGTGATCTACTCCAGACTAGTAAAAGCGCAAGGTAAAAAAGGCGATGTGCTGGTTGGTATTTCAACTTCCGGCAACTCAAAAAATATAATTCTTGCTTTAGAAGAAGCGAATCGCCTGGGAATGAT
>DAORKB010000020.1:2011-24492 GCA_035439365.1 Bacteroidia bacterium | reverse complement strand
AAGGAATTGTATACGCTTCAAAAAAGAATGCACGAAAGAGAATAATTGTTATTGCGGCAAAAAGAATCGCCTTTAACCATTCAAAAAAAATCTTTCTCTTTTTCAATTCGCTAGTTTTTAAAAACTTCGTATTTAAGTTTTTTATTTACTTCTAGCAAATATGATAAAATTCAACGATTATTTTCCTTTTTCCTCTATTTTTTTACGTTTCCCTCTAAAATAGTTAAATCCAAAAATCAAAACCATAAGACCGATGAATGGTATCAAATAGGAAGATGATAGTTTCTCCTTTCCTACAAATGTAAAGAAACGGGAGCGTCTTTCAGGGTCAGATAAGGAGTTAATTAACTTTTTTATGAAGTTTGAATTTTTATTTGGATTAACTATTTTATTGTCTTCTTTGATACTCATCCAAACAAATACAGGTTTACCAACAACATGATCTTCTGGTACAAAACCCCAGTAACGTGAATCGGCAGAGTTATGACGATTATCTCCCATCATGAAATAGTAATCCATTTTAAATGTGTATGCTTTCGCTTCTACACCATTAATAAAAATCTGACCATTTCGGATGTCCATTTTATTTCCTTCGTAATTAATGATGATGCGGGAATATAAATCAATATTCGTGGTGTCAATCGCTACCGTTGCACCAGCTTTTGGTATATACAAAGGTCCGAAATTATCTTTGGTCCATTTATAATGCGGATTATGAGGAAATACATCCGGATGATATTCACCTGCCGAATCAACAAGCGGAGTTATTGATTTCACAAACGGATATGCTTTTACTTCTTCTAAACGATTGAATGGTAAATTCATCATAAAATACTCATGTCTGGTAGCACTATCAACTCCCATAGGCTCCATGCCACCACCAACATCTGTTATATCTAGCTTTTCAATATCAGCATTTGTAAACTGTCCCAGTTTAGGATCTGTTTCCACTTTGTAATGATATTGCATGGTTTCTGAACGATAGGCAGGTTGACCATTGATAAACAAATCTCTGTTTTTTATGGTCAATGTGTCTCCCGCAATTCCAACGCAACGCTTTACATAATTTTCACGTTTATCAACCGGTCTGTATCTAATTTCTCCAAAATAAGGTTTCCCTGTTTGAGGATTGATGTCATGGTTGTTCCAAACCACATCATGTCCATATGTCCGAACAAGCGAATAATAACTTTGATCCGGTACATTCAGCGCCACCGTATCACCATCAGGATAGTTGAAAACAACGATGTCGTTGTTCTTTACATGCCCTAAACCGGGTAATCGGAAATACGGAAATTTGAACGATTCAACATATGACTTTGTGTTATCTGTTAATGGAAGGGTATGATGTACAAAAGGAAACGATAAAGGTGTATTCGGGATTTTAGCACCATAGCTGACCTTACTTACAAATAAATAATCACCTACCATCATCGATTTTTCAAGTGAGGAAGTAGGAATCGTAAATGCTTCAAAGAAAAAAGTACGGATAACAGTTGCTGCAACAACAGCAAAAACAATGGCTTCAGTCCATTCGCGTGAAGTGGAAGGTTTGCGTTTACTTGGATCCTCCGGACCAACATACATTAAGTTGGATTGAAAAGCAATGTATGGCAGGTATACAAAACCTATTAAAAATGCCAGAATCTGATCGTTAATTGATTTTTTATTGAATGCTTTTGCAGTAAGCAAAAACATAATCGCCAGCATCAGGAAATTTACACCTGGTGTAATCAATAAAAAAATCCACCACCAGGGTTTTTTAATAACTTTCAACCAAATGATATAATGGTAAAATGGTACAAAGGCCTTCCATCCTTCCTCTCCGGCTTTTGGAAACAATTTCCATAAGCCGATCATTGTTGTTACGGTATAAACAATTAAAAAAATAAAAGATCCGTCCATAATGTTGTTTTAGTTAGCGTTGCAATACGTGGCCAGGGTATTTTTATTGTGAAATTTAATATAACATTTGTTAACATCATTGTCCATCCCAACTTCAGTGAAGAAGGTCAAACATTTTATTTATGCCAAAGCTTCAACAGAAGATTCCATCAATTGCTCCATTCCAAACACTCCTTTTTTATCTCTTACCCACTCTGCAGCCACCACTGCCCCTAAAGCAAAACCTTTGCGATTGTGTGCAATATGAGTGATGCTGATCTCATCAATTGCAGAAGCATACGTTACCGTATGTGTTCCTGGTACTTCGTCCAATCGTTTGGAAACAATTCCAAGTTCATTTCTATCATTGGTAGTGGCATTCACCCATTTCTTTTTCTCATCTATTTGTTGAATAACCTGGTTAGCAAGCGAAATAGCTGTACCGCTAGGCGAATCCAATTTATGAACATGATGAATTTCTTCCATATGAACATTATACTCTTTGTAATTATTCATCAGTTTTGCCAACTGTTGATTCAGTTTAAAGAACAGGTTCACACCAATGCTATAGTTTGAAGTGTAAAATAAGGTTTGTTTTTTATCTGTACATTTCTTTTTAACATCTTCTAATTTATCTAACCATCCTGTTGTTCCAACAACAATAGGTACACCGGCTTCAAAACATTTGTATATATTTCCCAATGCCGAATCAGGTGTGCTAAATTCAATTGCAACATCTGCTTTTTTCAATTCATCAATAGTGTAAGTAGTTGCATTATGTGCGTCTACAATCAAAGCGATTTTATGTCCCCGGGAAAGCGCAATTTGTTCAATTTCTTTACCCATTTTGCCATATCCAATTAAAGCTATATTCATAAAAGTTAAATTTAAAAAGTAAGATGAAGGGAGATCCCTGTAATAGTATTTTTAGGTGTATTTATTCCAACCGTTTGAATCAAGGCTGGTTGAAATTTTAAAGATAAGTCATCACTTACATCAAAGGTAAATAAATGTGCATCAACACTGGCATCAACAATATTCAACAAATATACAAGGGTAACCCCAAAAATAGATAGATCTCTGAATCGATGTGTCTGCTGAGTAGCATTTAACAATGACGATTCATTATACTGATTCGCAAACTGGTCTATTGTTGCTGAATCGCCATCAACACGTAAACGATAAGCTGTTCGGTAAGTCATATAATCTCTCTGATTACTTATGACAAAATAAGTGAGTGCACCCGCAACTGCATAAATAACGGGGATCTTCCAGTATTTTTTGTTGTAGGCCTGACCAAGGCCTGGAAGAATTGCTGAATAAATAGCTGCCTTTCTTGGAGAGTGCAATACAGCTGTTTTTTTTAATACGACTGTATCCTTCGGCTTTGCCGCAGTTGTGTCGATTGTCATCACTTGTGCTTTTGCTTCTGTTAACAAAAACAAGAAACAAACTAATTGAACAAAAATGTAAAACCGTGTTTTGGTAAACCCGTATTTTTCTACTTTATGCATCTAATAAATCTAAAATTCGTTTTAAATCCGTGTCTGATTTAAACGGGATAACAATTTTCCCTTTTCCATTCTCTTCTTTACTAATCTGCACTTTGGTATTAAATACCGCTCTTAAATCCTCAACAATTGCTTGTTGTTCGACACTCAAAACACCTTTCTGCGTTTTTTTATCTCCGGTATTTTTGGAAGGTGCCGATTGAATTTCTGTTTTTACTCCTCTTGCTAAATCTTCAACTTCACGAACCGAAAGGTTTTTTAAAACAATTTGATTGTAAATATCCAATTGTTTATCCGTATCATCTATATTGATCAAAGCACGGGCATGTCCCATGGTGATATCCTTGTTACGGATTGCCAATTGAATTTCAACCGGTAGTTTTAATAAGCGTAAATAGTTTGTAATTGTAGAACGTTGCTTACTTACCTTTTGTGAAAGTTGTTCCTGTGTTAAATTACATTCATCAATCAATCGTTTATAGCTAATTGCAACTTCAACAGCATCCAATTCCTCCCGTTGAATATTTTCTACCAATGCCATTTCCAACATGGCCTGATCATTTGCAATTCGGATGTAGGCTGGTACAGTTGTTAATCCGGCCAATTGAGAAGCACGAAATCTTCTCTCTCCTGATATCAGCTGATATTTATCATAACCCAATTTACGAACAGTAATGGGCTGAATGATGCCATGCTCTTTTATAGAAGCTGCCAATTCATTCAAGGCATCTTCTTCAAAGTTTGTTCTTGGCTGAAACGGATTTGTTTCAATGCTTGCAATTTCAATGTTTGCAACGGCACCCACAACTTTTGCATCGCCTTCCAGTTTTTTGCTGGTTATATCTGTATTGGAATGTTCTAATAATGCTCCTAATCCCTTGCCTAATGCGCTTCTTTTTGTTGACATCTTGTAATTTTAATTAATTAAAATTGATTTTCGTTTTTCAGTACTGCTGTACGTTCACTTGTTTTACCCGGTTTAATTTCCTTGTTCCCCTTCTTCTTCTTCCTCTTCTTCAACACTGATAAATTTATCAGAATCATTGATGCGGGTTAATCCATTTTTTTGTAAAATTTCACGAGCCAGGTTTAAATAATTGATTGCTCCTTTTCCACTTGCATCGTGCATAATAATACTTTGACCAAAGCTTGGGGCCTCCCCTAATTTTGTATTTCGTTGAATGATCGTATCGAAAACCATTTGTTGGAAATGTGTTTTTACTTCTTCCACTACCTGGTTGCTTAATCGCAAACGCATATCATACATTGTCAATAAAATACCTTCTATTGCTAATTCTGTATTTAAGCGCGATTGAACAATTTTTATTGTATTTAATAATTTACCCAATCCTTCCAATGCAAAATACTCACACTGAACCGGGATAAGTACCGAATCAGCTGCAGATAGTGCATTTACGGTAATCAGACCCAATGATGGAGAGCAGTCAATAATGATAAAATCATACTCCCCTTTTATTTTTTCCAGGGATTTTTTCATCATTTTTTCACGGTTGGGAAGATTGATCATCTCGATTTCCGCTCCTACTAAGTCGATGTGTGCAGGTAACAAAAACAAATTGGGTGTTTCTGTTTGTAAAATAATTTCTTTCGGATCTACCCCATCAATAATGCATTCATAAATCCCGGTTTTTACATTGCGCGGATCAAAGCCTACACCTGATGTTGAATTAGCCTGAGGATCTGCATCAATTAACAATGTTTTAAATTCCAAAACGGCTAAACTAGCTGCAAGATTAATAGCTGTTGTCGTTTTTCCAACTCCACCTTTTTGATTCGCTATTGCTATTATTTTTCCCATTGTATTTTTCTATTGCTTTTAGGAGGATTTAACTGATTTGACTTTAATTGTTTGCTGTATTAATTCGCAAGAATGTTTCTTGTTTCTCCAATATCAAACAGTATTAATTCATTCCCGGAGCGTTCAAATTTTTTAACGGCTAATTCTTTATCAATTTTAATGTGATCAAATGTATCGTAATGCATACCTATTATTTTGCGGCATTTTATAAATTCCGATGCAATGATTGCATTTTCGGGTCCCATGGTATAATTGTCTCCAATTGGTAAAAATGCAAAACTAACATTTCTATAATCACCAATCAGCTTCATATCGTATGTTAAAGCAGTATCACCTGCATAGTAAAAATTACCCTGGGCAGCTTCTACAATAAAGCCCATTGCATTTCCACCGTATGACCCATCTGGCAAACTAGATGAATGTGAAGCGGTTACACATTTTACATTTCCAAATTCAAATTTCCATTTCCCTCCCACATTCATAGGGTGCGTATTGGTTATACCATGGTTACTCAACCAGGTATGAATTTCATAAGCACAAATAACTTGTGCCCCCGTACGTTTAGCAATTTTAATTAAATCAGCTACATGGTCCGCATGACCATGTGAAATCAATATATAATCGGCCTTAATACTTTCAACATCAATCTTTTCAGCTAGTTTATTTGGAGTAATAAATGGATCGAATAATAGATGAATCCCATTTATTTCTACACCAAAGCATGAATGTCCATTATAAGTTATATTCATAAATATGCATTACATTTGTTCCTTGAGTTCATTTTAAGCCAATAAAAATACACTTTTTGGATAAAGTAAATTGGTAAAACTTATCATGCAGTTTTAAACAGTTTTTTGTTAATAATATCTTGTTATGATCACGGTTATATCGTCTACCAATCGCCCGAATAGCAACACGCAAAAAATAGCATCCGTATACATGCAACTAATAGAAAAACAAGGTGTTGCAACTAAACTCTTTTCGCTTGAACGACTCAGTCCGGACATGCATTTTATTGATTTATATGGGAAGCATTCAGAAAAATTTCAACAATTGCTTCAAGAATACATTATTCCCGCTGAAAAATTTGTTTTTGTCGTTCCTGAATACAATGGCAGCTATCCCGGCATACTCAAGCTTTTTATTGATGCCGTCCACCCGGATGTGAACCGTGGCAAAAAGGCCGCCTTGGTTGGTGTTTCTTCTGGAAGAGCCGGAAATTTAAGAGGAATGGATCATTTAACCGGTGTGTTGCATTATCTGGGAATTTATGTGCATCCGAATAAACTACCTGTTTCCAGTGTATTGGCATTACTCAACGAAAAAGGTGCTATTAAAGATGAAAACACAATTAAAGTGTTGGAAAAGCAAATTGGAGAGTTTATTAAATGGTAATTTACATCGGTCCGCTCATCACTATTCTAATTTTTTTTGAAAGCGTCTCATTCATGCATACGGTAAATTCAATATTATTCTCATTTATTTTTAAATGTGTATTACGTTCAGGACATGGGGATTTAATCGCATCTTTCTCCATTGAAACCATTACATGCGCACCATTTTCGCTTTGTAGCAAATACCCCAAAACAATATCATAGTCGTCAATTCCTGAATTTGGTATCAGTATTTGATTATACGTTTTATCAATAATTAAAACAGGAAAATGATGGTTGAAACCTTCTTGTTTTCTTAAATATAAAATCCAATAATCTCTTTTTTCAGTGTTTTCAAAATTTGAAGCCGAATAAAATAATTTAGCTTCCGAACTCTCTTGTCCATCAATGTATACTACTGAGGAAACTTCTTTTCCTATTATTCTGGCGGTTCCAAAAGTCAATTTTCCAACAATAGGAAACATCCAAAAACAAAGGATAATCAGTAAAAACAGGATAGTAAAAAAAATAATTAGGCGTTTTATGATTTTCATTTGAAATAATACGATAACTATTTATAAAAAAACGGTAATAGAAATCTATTACCGTTTTGATTTTTGTATTCAATTTTCATATTATGCAAACTTCTTCTCAAACTCCTGCATCACTTCTACTAACGCTTTCACGCTTTCCAATGGCAATGCATTGTATAAAGATGCACGGTATCCGCCAACATCACGGTGTCCACGAATTCCACTTAAATTAGCTGCTTTCGCCAACTTATCAAATTCTGGTTCCAACTCCGGTTTGTGCATTACAAATGTTACGTTCATATTCGAACGATCTTCTACCGCCGTTGTTCCTTTGAATAAGCTATTACGATCGATCTCCGTATACAATGTATCTGCTTTTTGCTGATTTACTTTTTCAATCCAGGCTACACCACCATTTTGTTTCAACCATTTCAATGTTAAAAGTGTTACATAAATTGGGAACACAGGAGGTGTATTGTACATGCTATCTCCTTTGATGTGTACCTGGTAATCAAGCATAGATAACATCTTGCGTCCTGTTTTTCCTAATTTTGTTTGATCTACAGCAATCATCGTTGCCCCTGCAGGACCCATATTTTTTTGCGCACCTGCATAAATCAATGCAAAATCATTTCCGTTTACTTTACGGCTAAAAATATCACTACTCATGTCGCAAACCAATGGCACCGGTGATTTCGGGAATTCTTTAATTTGCGTTCCGTAAATCGTGTTGTTGGATGTGATGTGTAAATAATCCAAATTTGTTGGAATGGTATATCCTTTGGGAATGTATGTAAACTTTTTATCTTCTGATGAAGCGATCACTTCTGTGTTACCAATTAGTTTTGCTTCTTTAATTGCCTTACTTGCCCAAACACCTGTATTGATATATCCTGCAGTACCATCAGTTCTCAATAAATTATAAGGTACCATTGCAAATTGCAAACTTGCACCACCACCTAAATAAAGCACCTGGTAATTATCATTTAATCCTAAAAGTTCCTTAACCAATGCACGCGCTTCAGCTATCACTGCTTCATAATTTTTGCTTCGGTGCGAAATTTCAAGAAGTGAAAGATTTAGATTGTCAAAATTGATACAAGCTTCAGCTGCTTGTTTTAATACTTCAGGAGGTAAAATACCAGGACCTGCACTGAAATTGTGAACTTTTGTCATTTCTTTAGTTAACATGATCAATTTATTTATATAATTTACGAACGTACTTTTGAGTTGCAAAACAGGGACTTGATCTTAATAGTTGATCAAAAATTTTCGTTATCAATGCGTATTGGCACCTGTTTTTTCGAGCACTACAATATTATGAAATATTTAAAAGGGAATTGCAAAACAGGCCGATTATTTTTGATCAAATAGCTGAGTTTAATCTTAACTTCGCGCAATATTTAATTTTCTACAATGAACGCAGCATTATTGCCAACAAGCTATCTAGGTCCGCTTAATTACTACTCCAAGCTAAAAACCTATGAGCAGTGTGAAATTGAACAATTCGAACATTTACCCAAACAAACATTTCGAAGCCGTTGTACCATATATTCGCCCAATGGCCCGTTAATCCTTAGCGTCCCTCTTGTTAAACGCAACCATCGCCAACATATGAAAGAGGTTAAAATTGCGTATGAATACGATTGGTTAAAATTGCACTGGCGCACACTGGAATCGGCCTACCGCCGTTCCCCTTTCTTCGAATATTACGAAGATGATTTTCAACCTTTTTATGCAACTAAAAAATACGATTACCTGCTGGATTTTAATGAGGCGCTTCAACAAAAAGTATTGAGTTTACTAAAACTAAAAAAACACTACACGTTTACATCGGAATATATCAAAACACCTGTAGATAAAAGAGATTACAGAGATCTGTTTTCGCAAAAAGATCTGCCAAAGGCAGATACTGATTTTAAGGTTGCACCTTACATGCAAGTGTTTGAAACAAAACATGGTTTTGTTCCCAATTTAAGTATTGTTGACTTACTGTTCAACACTGGCTCAAAAGCGCTAGACTACCTTTAAAATAAGGCCATTTCAAACGGTGGAGGTATTTTACTATATTTGCCCACGTTTGTAGTATCAGTAGCACTCTAAAACCAATAATCATTACATTTTATGAACTTAGAATTTAATAAGAATGAGGACAAAATGCAGTTGCTGATTTCAGCAATGCAAAAAAAGCTGGATAAAATATATCTGGGTGGCGGAAAAAGCAAAATCGAAAAACTGCATGAGCAGGGAAAAATGACCGCTCGTGAACGCATTGCCTATTTGACGGATGAAAATTCGGAAACAATTGAAATTGGAGCATTTGCCGGCGAAGACATGTATGCCGAACATGGTGGCTGTCCTTCTGGTGGTGTAGTCGTAGTTATTGGATATGTAAGCAAAAGACAATGCATTATTGTAGCAAATGATGCTACTGTAAAGGCTGGCGCATGGTTCCCGATCACCGGAAAGAAAAACCTGCGTGCACAGGAAATAGCAATGGAAAACCGTTTGCCTATCATTTACCTGGTAGATAGTGCCGGTGTTTATCTTCCGATGCAGGATGAAATATTCCCGGATAAAGAAAACTTCGGTCGTATTTTTCGCAACAATGCTGTAATGAGCAGCATGGGTATTTTACAAATTGCTGCGGTAATGGGTAGTTGCGTGGCTGGTGGTGCTTACTTACCAATCATGAGTGACGAAGCCATGATTGTGGATAAAACAGGGAGTATATTTTTGGCAGGCTCTTACCTTGTAAAAGCTGCAATTGGCGAAACAATCGATAACGAGACGTTGGGAGGTGCCACTACACATTGTGAAATTTCTGGTGTTACAGATTACAAATGTAAAGATGATAAAGATTGCCTGACCCGGATCCGCAACATCATGAGTAAAGTTGGAGCGGCGGAAACGGCTGGTTTTAATCGTGAGCAAGCAAAAGCTCCTAAAAAAGATCCCAAAGAAATTATTGGAATTATCCCGGCTTCCCGTGATCAGCAATACGATATGCATGAAATAATTGCACGTATTGTGGATGATTCTGAGTTTGAGGAATACAAAGAAGGTTATGGACAAAGTATACTTTGTGGTCTTGCGCGAATTGATGGATGGAGCGTTGGAATCGTGGCCAATCAACGTAAAGTAGTAAAAAGTAAAAAAGGCGAGATGCAATTTGGTGGTGTAATTTATAGCGATAGCGCCGATAAAGCAGCTCGTTTTATCATGAATTGCAATCAAAAGAAAATCCCTCTGGTATTTTTTCAGGATGTTACCGGGTTTATGGTTGGCTCCAGATCAGAGCATGGTGGAATCATAAAAGATGGAGCAAAACTGGTGAATGCGATGGCCAACTCTGTAGTACCTAAGTTTACAGTTGTTATTGGCAATTCCTATGGTGCCGGTAATTATGCCATGTGCGGAAAAGCATACGACCCTCGTTTGATTGTTGGATGGCCAACCGCTCAAATGGCTGTAATGGGTGGTGCACAGGCTGCGAAAGTGTTGGTTCAGATTGAGGTAGCTTCTTTAAAAGCAAAGGGTGAAACCATTACTCCGGAAAAAGAAACAGAACTATTCAATAAAACAAAGGATAAATATGATGCACAGACAACTCCATATTATGCTGCAGCACGCTTATGGATGGATGCTATCATTAACCCTTTGGATACACGTAAATGGATTTCCGAAGGCTTAAAAATGGCCAACAATGCGCCAATTGCTAAACCATATAATGTTGGGGTGATACAAACGTAAGATATCAGACATTAGATATGAGATATAAGAAACGCCAAAGCTTAAAAAACCTTTGGCGTTTTGTTTTAACACCTGACATCTCAAATCTCATGTCTCCTCTCTCAAATTTATTTCAACTTCACAAACTCTTCTTTTTTGCTAAATCCTTTTGATTTAACAAACTTGCGAAACTGATTTTTATCTGGATTAAATTGCAAGAGCGAATCTCTTGAATCGTCAGTCAATTCCTTTAAACTCTCTATCTCTGATAACTCAGAGATACTGGATAAATTAAGCTTTCCTTTTATCAATTCAAGCTTTTGTACCTCCCATCCCGATCGATATTTCATATTTAAAAAATAATAACCTTTATCTTTTTTCAATATTCCACCTTCCGATATCCTAAAAAGTGTGTCTTGCAAATGGAAAGGAGTATACAATGTATCCCGGATACATACAATAAAAAGTTTTTCTTGTGTTCGCTTATTATACAATGTATCTTTTTGCAATATACATTCTTTCATGGTATCCAGTTCATTTTTGCACATTACGTATCGGATGTTAAATCCGCGTGTAATTACGCTGTCTGAAATGGTAATGATGGTGCTATCTGATTTACTGAGGTATTTCCCAATTAATTTTTTTGGGAAAGTTATCTCATTATTTACTCCAAGGGGTTGAGGAAGCTCAAAAGTTACAACAGGTCCGTCGCAACCCGCAATACAAATTAAAAAACAAAATAAAAAAAATCGATACATTCTCATTTGTAAACACGTCGTAAATAAAAAATCCTTCATTTAGTGCTAAATGAAGGATTTAAAGATAATTCAAATCGTTAATTATGCTTTTATTAATGCTGGTATCCTTTTTTGTGCGAAATAAAAAGAACCAAAAAGTATTCCATTAAAGAAAAGGTCCCCAGCTATTGTATGTGCAAAAAAAGGAATCCCCATTATGTAAGTTGAAACTAAGCCGTTAAATCCCTGATCATAATTGTATGCTATCCAAACTGCAAAGTTTGTTATCATAAAAAACAAAACCGAAGAAACTAACGATCCGATCATCACGGATTGAACATTCATGTTTCTTTTCACATACATTCCAATAAATGTAATTAAGGTAATGCTGAAATACACAGGGAACATCGTAATGTGAAATCCGGTTCCGGTTGTTAGTTGAATAAAGCAATCGCTAATAAACATCGCTATTAATGGTATCAAAACAGCAGACACTTTATCTTTAAAGTGCGCTCCACCAAAAAGTGCCATCGCGGCAATCGGTGTAAAATTCGGAATGTGGGGAAATAAACGGCTCATCGCTGCAATCAGAATAGCCATCGTTAAGAACAAAAAACGAGGAGTTGTAATAGATTTCATGATTTATATTAAAATTTTACTGGTGCAAATGTACAAATTATCTTGTTCATTTTATAGGATCTATACTTGTTAATTTATTCTCTTTCAGCAGCGGTCCAACTGAGTGATATATGACTTAGGAACCGATCCTATTTTTTTATGTTTTCAGTATCTCTTACAAACTCACCTTCCGTAATTGAAACATCATCTTTAAAATAATAAGTGGCTCCGAAAGATGTCATTTTTTTCAGATATAAATGCGCTTCTGTTCCATTAACAACAATCCGTCTAATGACATTTAAATTTCCTTCTTTTACTGTTTCCTCGGTAATTCCTTGTGGGTATTTTTTTGCTAACTCATTACGAAAATCATCTTTGGCTTTCGATGTTTGAGTTGGCGTAACAACAGTTTTAGGATTTAAGATATTTTCAATTTCTTTTGTTTTATTCTTAGGATAAACTTCTGTGGGTTTTAGTAAAGATGCATCCAGATAAGCAGCTTTTGCATTTTTATAATCTTTTGCTGCAAATAGTTTATCGGCTTTTTCAATTACACCAGCATATTGTTTTTCTTTTTCTTTACCCCTTGCTAGTTCATCCATTAAGGATTTGATCTCCGAAATTTTATTGTTAGGATATGGTTCTGTTGGCTTCAATGATTGCGCCTCTTTAAAACCAACCAATGCCGTTTCATAATCCTTTTTTAGCATGGCGGCATCTCCTTTTGCTACAGCTGCTGTATATTTTGTTTTTAATTCTTTCTCTTTGTTTGCTTCAGCAAGCAGCACATCAATTTTTACAATTTGCTCCTTTGGATAAGCTTCACTACTTTTAATACCACTTGCTTCTGTGTAGGCAGATTTTGCATTGGCATAATCTTTTGCAGTGTAAGCTGCGTCGGCTTTCGCTAATGCAGTCTTGTATTTTTGCTCAAGCTCTTTTGCATTTGCAGCAAGCAATGCATCAATTGCCTGAATTCTTTCTTTCGGATATTTTTCAGATGGTTTATAATTAGCTGCTTCAACGTATGCGTTTTTTGAATTGATATAGTCTTTTGCTGTAAAAGCCGCATCGGCTTTTGCTATAGCTGCTGTATATTTTTCATTCGAAGCTTTTTCTTTTGCCAGACGATCTTTTTCTGCTGCTTCTTTTGAAGCCACATCTGCCAATAATTTATCAATTTCAAGAAGTTTTACTTTCGGGTATTGTTCATTTGCTTTTACACCAAGTGCTTCATTGTAACCGGCTTTAGCTCCTGTAAAATCCTTATTACCCATTGCTTTATCTGCTTTTGCTATAATGGCAAGATAACGATCATTTATTTCCTTTTCTTTTGCTAAACGATCTTTGTCAGCACTTGCTTTCGCCATCTCAGCAGTCAATTTATCAATTTCTGCTAATCGTGCCTTTGGATACATTTCAGCCGGTTTAACGGTTAGCGCTTCATTATAACTACTTTTTGCAGCAGCATAATCCTTTCCGGACATTGCTTTATCTGCTTTGGAAATAATCGCTTGGTATTTTTGGTCAAGCTCTTTTGCAACCGCTTCTTTTGCAAGTAAATTATCTATCTCGGCCAACTTATCTTTTGGATATTGTTCTTGTGCTTTATAAGAAAGAGCATCTTTGTATGCTTTTTTTGCGTCGTCGTATGTTTTATCTTTCAATGCAGCATCACCTTTTGCAATGGCTGCTTTATATTTCGCATCCAACTCACCTGCACTTGAAATAAGTTTTTCTATTTCTTCCAGTTTGGTTTTTGGATATTTTTCATTTGCTTTAAATGTCAATGCCTGCGTGTAAGACGTTCTTGCTCCAGCATAATCCTTTCCCCCCATTGCCTTATCTCCGGCTGCAATAGCAGCAGTATATTTCGCATTAAGCTCAGCCTCTTTTGCTAAACGATCTTTTTCAGCAGCCTCCTTACTCGCTAATGCGCCTATTAATTTATCAATTTCAGCTAACTTATCTTTTGGATATTGTTCTGTACTTTTTATACTGATAGCTTCATTGTATGAACTGCGTGCACCAGGATAATCTTTACTTGAAAAAGCTTTATCAGCCTTTGCAATAGCGGCCTGGTATCTTGCGTTAAGTTCTTTTTCTTTTGCTGCTTTATCTTTGTCTGCCGCATCTTTGTTAGCAATTTCAGCTAACAACTTATCAATTTCCGCGATTTTATCTTTTGGATACGACTCAGCAGGTTGTAACCCGGATGCTTCTTTGTAGGTGCTCTTTGCATTGTTGTAATCTTTTCCGGAAAGTTGTTTGTCTGCTTTGGCGATGGTTGCTTTATACTTTTCAAGTAATTCAGCGGCAGATTTATTTTTGTTGTTCTGTTCGTTTATTAATCTGTCAATTTCACTCAATTGCGCTTTTGGATATTTTTCACTCGATTTAAAAGTGAGTGCCTCTGTATAGGAAGCCTTTGCGGCATCGTATGTTTTTGATGCAAAAGCTTTATCTGCAGCAGCTATGGCAGCTGCATATTTTGCATCCAGCTCTTTGTTTTTAGAATCGTTTGCAAGCAATTTCGCAATTTCATCCAGTTTTGATTTCGGGTAACTCTCGGCAGGTTTCAATTTTAAAGCATCTGTATAATTTGTTTTTGCAAATTCATAGTTTTTGGCTCCAAAAGCCTGGTCGGCTTTAGCTATAGCAGCTTTATAATCCGCTTCCAGCTGTGCATTCTTGGATGCATCTGCCAGCAACTTATCAATCTCATTTATTTTCCCCAAAGGATAAGGTTCCCCCCTTTTAATTGTCAAGGCATCCTGATAACCGGCTTTGGCTGTTGCATAATCCTTTTTACCAAATGCGGCATCCGCCTTTGCAATAACATCTTTGTAATGACCTTCTACAGCAGCCACGCTAGCTTGTTGACTCTTCGCCAGCTCCTCTTCTTTTTTCTTTGCATCGTCTTCTTTCTTCTTCGCTTCCTTTTCCAACATATTTAAACGATTGAGTTGCTGAAGCATGGATTGTGAGTAGGCCTCATCAAAAACAATATCAAACTCTACAGGGTCATAAAGGAATTTAGCCATGGGTTGTTCCAAAATAGTATTGACCTGCGAGGCAATTGCAGGATCTTTGGGTATTTCGAAAATGGCTATTTCAGGACTAATTACTTTTTCAAAATTTTTAGCAATATCGGTAGGTACACCTTTTGTCGAAAACAGTAGTTTTTTTAATATAAATCCAGGCTTTGTTGCTGTTAACGTATAATCCATTTCCTGATCGATGGTTACACTAAATTTTCCGTTCGCTAACGTTCTTACCTGTTGTACTTGTGTTGAACCTCTGTAAAGTGTTACAATGGCACCTTCCAACTTTTTGCTATTACTCGTTGTAACTGTTCCGTTGATTTCACAAAGCCATTGTGCCTTCAAATCCTTGGATAGGAACATTAATACAAAACAACATAAAAAAAAAGGAAAAACTCTATTAAAAGATAAGCGCAAATAGAGTTTATTGGGAAACAAAATCATACTGTCAATTGATTATCAATTACTTATTTCAATGATGATTTATCGTAACAAATATCGTATAAAAAACTACAAAACCTTGTTTTGTCGATATTATTTATACTTTTATATGCAATCTATATACCTCATTAGGAGCATTAAGGTTACATTACAAAAGCGATTACTTTTTAACATACAGGTATTGATAAATGGATTTAAGTTATTGGGAAAGGGACACTTTTTTTAGCAACGTTGATATCATAATTATCGGAAGTGGTATTGTTGGTTTAAGTGCTGCATTATGTCTTAAAAAACGCGCTCCAAAACTCAATATCATTATCCTTGAACGAGGTATACTACCTATGGGAGCCAGCTCAAAAAATGCCGGCTTTGCTTGTTTTGGGAGTCCGGGAGAGTTACTGGAGGATTTAAAGACACATTCTGAAAATGAGCTTTTTTCGCTTGTCGAAAAACGTTGGAAAGGACTCCTAAAATTGCGTAAAAATCTTGGTGATGCAGCCATTGACTTTCAGAATCTGGGAGGATATGAGGTATTTGACAACGATTTACATTTTTCGCAATGTGCCGATCAACTTGGCGATTTAAACAAGCACTTATCCAGCATAACCGGCAAAAAAAACACCTATCAGATTGCCGATGCAGGGATTACTAATTTTGGGTTGAAACAGATCAGGCATATGATTTTAAATACAGAAGAGGGGCAAATTGATACAGGAAAAATGATTCATACGCTTATAAAACTTGTAAGAAACGCGGGAGTAGAAATCATTAATGGAGCCGAGATAAAAAAAATTGAAGATGAATCAAATCAAGTGACAATTCGTATAGCAACTGGTTTATCAATATCTTGCAAACAAGTAATTGTTGCTACAAATGGTTTTGCAAAACAATTGTTGCCTTCCATTTCTGTTCAACCTGCACGGGCACAGGTGCTTGTTACAAAACCCATTCAAAACCTAAAATTAAAAGGCACCTTTCATTATACAACCGGCTATTACTATTTCCGGAACATCGGAAACAGGGTATTATTGGGCGGAGGCAGAAATTTGGATTTTTCAGCAGAAGAAACCTCTCAGTTCGGACTTACAAACCTGGTACAAAACAAATTGAATGAACTTTTACAGGAAATGATTTTACCCTATACGGATTATGAGGTAGATATGCGATGGAGCGGCATTATGGGATTGGGAAATGAAAAAACAAGCATTGTAAAAGCAATAAGTAAAAATATATTTTGTGCTGTAAGAATGGGTGGAATGGGGATTTCCATAGGTAGCCTGGTAGGAGAAGAAGTTGCGGAACTGATATTACAACATCGGTAAATGAACAACAAATATTTTAAGAGGTTTTCGTACGTATTGCTCTTGTTTTTGATCTTGCTATCAATCCTTTGTTTTTGCTTTAGAATCAGTACAGATGACTATTTTTATATCGCTGAAGTAGAACGGATTGGCGTAATAAAAATCATAACATCTGCTTATTTAAAATGGTCAGGACGATTTGCTGCGTCTGCAGTTATGAACACCTTTTTTAAAATTCTACACGATACCCCGCATTATTTTTTTTTGATTCCACTGGCTACATTTATTTTTCTGATCATTGGAATTTACAGGGTTATAAATGCACTTTTTAATTACTATCACATTGAATACAGTCTGTTTAAAAAGTGGGTACTGAGTGCATCTTTTATGATGCTTCTTTTTTTTCTAAGTGTCAATATCGGGGAAACCTGGTTCTGGTGCTCCAGTATTGGATGTTATTTGTACAGTGTTGTTGCTTTTGTTTGGGGGCTTGGATTTATTTTGCAAGGCAAAACAAACCTACTTACTTATGCCGGAATAGCGTGCTGTTTTGTATTTATTGGAGGTTCAACAGAGGTGTTCAGCTCCGTTTTTCTGTTGATTATTTTCAGCGTCTTGTTGTATTATTATAGAACGTTCTGCTCCGCGGCAGCAGTTACAATGGCTGATAAAAACAACCGTTCTGTTTTCATCCAGTTTAAGCAACATCCAACTCTCCAAAAATTGCTTTTTGCTTTTATATTCTTAAGCCTGGGACTTATCATTTTAATTGTAGCACCTGGTAATTACGTGCGTGATCAACTTTTTCCTTCCCATCGGTTTTTCTTCTCCTTTTTGGTAACAGCGAAATCATTCGTAAAATTTTTCATCTTTTATGTACCCCATCATTTGCATGTTCTTCTGGCTTTTGCAACTTTATTTTTGGTTGCAGGAGGAGAAATCCGTAAACAAACAAACATGCAATTGAATTTACCATTTCCTGTTTTTTTTAAAAGAACAACAGGAATGTTTGTTCTCACTTTAGGTGTATTTTTTTATTTGGTTGCCTACATCATGTCCGAAACGGGCCCAGCACGAATATGGTTTATGGCTTCCTTTTTATTTGCAGCGTATAGCTGCGTAATTAGTTTTTATGCCGGTTATTGCAATCTGTTTTCAGCTAAACAATTGAGAACCATTCGATTTTTCGGATTATTAACTGCGGGGATTATTTTATCCTTTTCGGTTATTAATCAAGCAGTTGTTGCAACGCGGTATGCTGTTAAATATGACGAAAGGGAACAACAGCTGTTAAAATGGAAAGAAGAAATAAAAAAAGATACGCTCCTACATGTCCAGCCTTTACCGGATCCAGGTATGCTGTATTCTGCAGAAATAAGTGCAGACTCCAGTCATTTTACCAATCAGCACCTGCGCATGGTTTATAAATTAAATTACCATGTGGTTAAAAATTAATATGCTGAATAACAATTTAAGTTGATCCTATAATTTACTTTTTCCGGGCAGACATGCAAATATACTATCAAAAAAATTAAGCTTCGAACCGTATTAAAAATTTCAAAAAACCCGAAAAATTGCCAAAAAATCAGTAAAATTATGTCCTGAAATTTTAAACACAACTTAAAGAATGAGCAAAAAAATATTAGCCAACGATGGAATTGATGCACAAGGTAAGGCACTCCTTGAAAAAGCCGGATTTACAGTAGTAACGGAAAAGGTTGCCCAGGAAGCACTTGCTGAGACTTTAAATGCTGAAAAATATGTTGGATTAACCGTTCGCAGTGCAACAAAAGTTCGTAAAGAACTTATTGATGCTTGTAAAGGGTTAAAATTAATAGGCCGCGGTGGTGTTGGTATGGATAATATCGATGTGGATTATGCTCGTGATAAAGGGATTGCCGTGGTAAATACACCGGCAGCATCTTCTCACTCTGTAGCAGAATTAGTATTTGCGCATTTATACAATTGCGTTCGTTTTTTATATGATAGTAATCGTCAAATGCCTGTTAATGGGGCAACTCAATTTGAAGCATTAAAGAAAAAATATGCAAAAGGAATTGAGTTAAAGGGTAAAACAATTGGAATTGTTGGATTTGGACGCATTGGTCAGGCGGTTGCAAAAATTGCTTTGGGAAGCGGAATGAAAGTAGTTGCATTTGATCCTTTCTTGCAAGAAGCTGTAATTACACTTGATATAGAAGGAGTTAATCCGAAGCCATCTGTTAAAATCACCACTGTACCGATGGAAACACTATTAAAAACAAGTGATTTCATTACGATGCATGTTCCTGGTGGAAAAGTAATTACCAAAAAAGAAATAGCGTCCATGAAAAATGGGGTTATTTTGGTGAATGCTGCACGTGGCGGTGTTATTGATGAAAACGATTTAATAGAAGGTTTAAATTCAGGAAAAATAGCACATGTTTCATTGGATGTTTTTGAAAACGAACCAACACCCAATACCGCAATTTTAACACATCCAAAAATATCTCTTACCCCACATATCGGTGCCGCAACAGAAGAAGCTCAGGAAAGAATAGGTATTGAGTTGGCTGAATTAATTATTTCAAAGTTATCATAAAAAGCTATGGCTAACATTTTACCGTTTAAAGGAATTCGCCCTGTAAAAGATAAAGTTCATTTGGTAGCTTCCCGATCTGTTGATGGATATGATGCTTCAGAGCTTCACTCAAAGTTGGCCAGTAACCCCTACTCTTTTCTTCATGTGATCAGTCCTGATTTCAGCGAAGGAAAAAAAACCAAACCGGGGTCTCCTGAACGCTTGAAAAAAGTGAAAGCAAAATATCAGAAATATATTGATGAACAAATACTTGTGCGTGATGAAGCACCTAGTTATTATGTGTATCAGCAATACAAAGATGAATTTTTTTACACAGGAATCATTGCCTGTACAAGTATTGATGATTATATAAATGGTAAGATAAAAATTCACGAGCAAACCATTACGGATCGTGAAGAAAAATTAATGCATTACCTGGAAGTTTGTGATTTCAATGCAGAGCCTGTTTTATTTAGCTATGAGAATGATTCAAAAATTGATGAAATTACTGCTAATACAGTAAAAACGAATCCTGAATTTGATTTCACAACAACGGATAAAGTCAGACATAAACTTTGGATAATAAATGATTCTATTATTGTAAATGAGTTACGTGAACGTTTTTCAACCATTCCGCATGTATATATAGCAGATGGTCATCACCGTTCGGCTTCTTCTGCTTTGCTTGGAAAATCACGCAGAAATGAAAAGGGAAATTATTCAGGAAAAGAAGCATTTAACTATTACCTCGGTATTTTTTTCCCGGAAACACAATTAAAAATATTTGATTTCAATCGTGTTGTAAAAGATTTGAATGGATTAAATGCGCAGTCTTTTATAGAAAAGCTACAAACAAATTTTACAGTAACACTTAAGGGCCAGGAAATCTACAAACCTGTTCAAAAGCATAATTTCAGTATGTATATTGAAGGTAACTGGTATTCATTGGATCCGAAGAGTGATATTGTTCACAATGAAGAACCTGTTGGAAGCCTTGATGCTTCTATACTTTCAGAGCATATCCTTTCACCTATTTTGAATATTCATGATTTGAAAACCGATAAACGGATTGGATTTGTTTCCGGAATTAAAGGAATGAAAGAGCTCAAGAATCAAGTGGATCACTGGGATTTTAAAGTGGCATTTGGTCTTTACCCTGTGGAAATGGAGCAATTGAAACACATTGCCGACACAAACAATATTATGCCTCCGAAAACAACCTGGGTGGAGCCGAAAATGAGAAGTGGATTGGTTATTTATAGTTTAGGAGATACACATCCGTAAATAACACACATATAGCTTTTTTTATGGCCATAAAAGATAATCTGCTAAAAATAACAGCTACACTTTCACCTTCCGTAACTCTTGTTGCTGTTACGAAAACGCATCCGGTTGAAAAAGTAAAAGAACTTTATGATGCCGGACATAATGTGTTCGGTGAAAACAAAGTACAGGAGATGGTAGAAAAATTTGAAAAACTACCTAAAGATATTCAATGGCACTTAATTGGTCATTTACAAACCAACAAAGTAAAATTCATTGCGCCATTTGTACACCTGATTCATTCCGTCGATAGTTTAAAGCTATTGCAAGAAATAAATAAACAAGCACAAAAAAATAATCGTGTTATAGATTGTCTCCTGCAGGTGTATATTGCCAAAGAAGAAACTAAATTTGGTTTCGACTTCCCCGAAATTCAACAACTGCTTGCTTCTAATAGTATTAACGAATTACCTCATGTTCGTGTGCGCGGGTTTATGGGCATGGCTAGCAATACAAACAATACCCAACAAATTGCAGCTGAATTTAAATCATTAGCAGACTTTTATCATAACCAACAAGCTCTTACGAAAACTAATCTGAAGCTCGAAATTTTAAGCATGGGAATGAGCTCTGATTATGAAATTGCAATTCAAAATGGGAGCACAATGATTCGTGTGGGAAGTCTAATTTTTGGGAACAGAGCATAAAGCCAATATCTTCGGTAAACGAACCAATATCAACGACAGTTCCATAAAAAAAACCGACCTATTGAAATTTAAATTAGGATTTTTCAAAATTCCATTTTATATTTGTCACAACTAAACTAAAAAAAATCAAATGACATTCGAAATGAAAACAGGTACAGTAAAATTTTTTAATGAAGCAAAAGGATTCGGTTTTATTAAAGATGATTCAGGTCAAGAAATTTTTGTTCATGCAACAGGATTATCTGACAAGATTAAAGAAAATGACACAGTAACATTTGATGTTGCTGAAGGGAAAAAAGGTTTAAATGCAGTTAATGTAAAAAAAGCCTAATATAATTTTTCCTTGCATATAAAACCCCGTTATGTTGAGACATAACGGGGTTTTGTATGCTTCGCCCGCCGTAGCTTCAGCGAAGGCAGGTTTTTACTCAAACCTCTTTACTGACACAGACACTCACGCTGATTTTTAGCGTCAGTTCCAATGTGAGGAGTGCTATGAATGCGTCGCGATCCTATCCGACATGTATTTACCGGATTTCAACTTCCCTACAATCTTAGAAAATGCATCAATTGTGTAGTTTACATCTTCCATTGTATGAACTGCTGTTGGAATTAAGCGCAGAATAATAATGCCTTTTGGAACAACCGGATATACCACCATTGAGCAAAAAATACCAAAATTTTCTCTCAAATCAAGAATCAGATTTGTTGATTCAGGAATGGATCCATTTAAATAAACAGGTGTTACGGGAGAGTTGGTTTTACCAATTTCAAAACCTGCTTTTCTCAATCCGTCTTGTAATGCGTTGGTGATCTTCCATAAATTATCCTTGTATTCCGGATGTTTACGCATTAGCTCTAGGCGTTTTAAGGCGCCTTTCACCAATGCTAACGGAAGTGATTTTGCAAATATTTGCGAACGCATGTTGTAGCGTAAATATTCTACTACTTGTTCTTC
>DAORKB010000020.1:0-1911 GCA_035439365.1 Bacteroidia bacterium | reverse complement strand
GCTCTTTGCAATTGTTTTTCGCAATCTTCTATATCGTTGTGTTTAAACACATATCGTTTTCCCATGTGTAGACGCACCCCATCAAGGATACAAGCGTGGCTCTCAGCATCATAAACAATTACGTCATGACGATCAACAAGGCAATCAATAGCAGAAACCATTGCCTGGTAACCAAAATTACAAAGGATCGTGTCCTTTTTCTGAACATAAGCAGATAATTCGGCTTCCAGTTGTTCATGCAAGTTGGAGTTTCCACTCATCATACGTGCACCCATCGGCATCGAATAACCAAAATGTTGACCGGCTTCAGCATCAGCTTGACGCACTTCCGGATGATTTGCCAATCCCAAATAGTTATTTAAACTCCAATTCAGGCATTCTTTACCTCTAAAAATCATTCGAGGACTGATGTCCCCTTCTAATTTTGGAAATGTAAAGTATCCGTGAGATTCTTTTGCATGTTCTCCAATAGGACCGCGATTTGCCTGTATTTTTTCAAATAAATCCTTCATAGTGTCGTTTAAGCTTTTTTTAGTAAATGATGCGCGAAATTAAGGTATTCCCCTTTATTTTCAAAGGTTTTTTAATTAACACGCCCCTCGATCAATTAATAAAACAATTTAGATTACCATATAATGAAAAACTGTATATTTGCAGACTATAATTATGACCAGAAAACACAATTACATCGTACTATTTGCTTTATCCTGCATGGTTCTTTTTTCCTGCAAACCGAAAGAGCATGTCTACGACTCAACAACTTCTAAAAAAGAAAAGGAAAAACGCTTTAGTTTCACTGTTGGTAAGTTCAACAGATTATTGAAGCATGGTGACATGGAAACAAAATACGCTGCCGCAATCAAGTATTTTGAAAAAGAGAATTATACCAAAGCACTTACACTTTTTGAAGAACTTGTAACTGTATATAAGGGTACTGCCAAAGCAGAAGAAGTAAACTACTATTATGCTTACTGCAATTATAATTTGGACGATTATATCATTGCCGGGTATCAGTTTCGTAATTTCGTAAAGAACTTCCCAAACAGTATACATGTTGAAGAGTGTGCCTACATGAATGCATATTGCTTTTTCTTAAACTCTCCACCTTATAGCCTGGACCAAACCGATACACGCCTTGCTATTAAAGAGTTTCAGCGTTTTACCACGCAATATCCCAAAAGTGAACGCATTGAAAAGTGCAACGAGTTATTGGATATTTTAAGAGGAAAACTAGAACGCAAAGCATCCGAAAATGCTATGCTATACTATGTGATGGGAGATTACAGAGCTTCTGCCGCTGCATTTGCAAATTATGTAAAAGATTTTCCTTCCAGCAAAAATGCTGAATACTATAGCTTTTTATCGCTACGTTCCTTCTATTTAATGGCCGAGAATAGTATTGAAAAGAAAAAAGAGGAGCGTTTTAAACAAACGGTTGAATCATATCTAAAATTCATTGAAACGTATCCCAATAGCATCCATTTAAAGGAAGCTGCAGATTTATATTCCAGTTCTTTAAAAAATCTTGAAAAATACACTACTAAACAATTATAAAAATGGACTACAAAAAAACAACAGCTGATTTAACTACCACTACTCGTGATTTGAGAGATTTGGATAATAAAACAGGTAACATCTACGAAAGTATTGCTATCGTATCCAAACGTGCTAATCAAATCAGTGCAGAAATGAAAGAAGAGTTGACCAATAAATTGGCTGAATTTGCATCCAATACTGATAATCTGGAAGAAATTTTTGAAAACAGAGAGCAAATCGAAATTTCAAAATATTATGAGCGTTTACCTAAGCCATCATTGATTGCGATTCAAGAGTTTTTTGATAATAAAATTTATTATCGTAACCCTTCTGCTGAGAATCAGAAATAATTCCAACCAAATTCAAAAAAACGAA
>DAORKB010000019.1:0-24642 GCA_035439365.1 Bacteroidia bacterium | reverse complement strand
AGATCATCGAGATCAAAGGGCTCATTAACGAGTACATCAAACGCACGGTCAACTTTGGAAAGCCGGTAACCGTGGAGGGCATCATTGCCGGCCTTACCAACAAAGGAGACAATAAGAGTTTTCTGGATTTTATGCAATGCTATATCACCCGGCCACCGGAAAAACTCGAACCCAATACTATTAAGAAATACGCCACCACGCTTACCCATTTAAAGAAGTTCAAAAAACAGATCTTCTTTGCGGAGATAGATAATACATTACTAAGAGACTTTAGCCGCTTTATGCAGTCCGAAATGGAACTCGGTGGTGCTGCGACTAAAAAATACCTGGAAGCATTTAAAAAAGTGATCCGTCATGCCCGCCGGGAGAACTATATATCGCCGCAGCAAATGGAATTTTTGTTTGATGGATTAAATGTCCGGGTACAAAAAGCAAAAAGGACCTTTTTGGATTTGCAGGAAGTCAAGAAATGGAAAGCCTTGATATTTACCGCTGACCAGTTACACCTGGAACGTGACCGGGATATGTTCCTTTTCCAGATTTATACCGGCTATTACTTTAAAGATCTTTTGATATTTACAAAAGATCACCTGCAGATGGATGAAGAATATGGTCATATTATTTTAGGAGCAAGGGATAAGAACGGTAACCAGACGATCATTCCCTTGTTTAAATTCCCGTATGCGCAAACAATTCTAGAACGTTACCGTTCAAGGTCAACGGACAAACTGGTATTTGATAAACAAAACCTGGTCGAAGAACCTGTCTACAACCGGAACCTGAAAGAGATCGCAAAGATGGCCGGTATCCATAAGAATATTACCAATAAGGTCGCCAGGCATACAAACGCCCAACTTTGGATAAGGTACGGAGCCGAAGGTGCGGTGCTCTCAAAAATGATGGGGCATACCAAGCAGGAAACTACCCGCAATTATTACGATGTAAACCTGCCGGAGATCGTAGAAGGGACAAAACGGGTGGACTTCGGGGCAATGGGGATTTAAGAAGGGTTTAGTTTAGAGTAGTTTTGGCGCATATAATTATTATATATCCGGCCAAAATTTGAATATTTTTATTTATACGGTATGAATAAAACCATAGGTCGAAAAGAAGAGATCAAATTGTTAGTGGAAGCCGCTACCTCCAAAAAAGCCAGCCTCGTTGGTATTTACGGCCGTCGTGGAGTTGAGAACGGCATCATGCACATAACAAATCCGGATATTTTAATAAGAGAGTCTGTAAATATGATTAATGTAAAGATTTTGTAAAAAGGTTTTATATAATTCATTTCAGAAATAAAAACAAATTCTCTTTTATAACAAACCACCATTTCATTAAACTGTAAAACTCCAATTCTTCTTAAAAGAAAACAAATTTTTACTCGTCTTTATCCTTCCCAAAATCAGTCAATGGTGGAAGATTATAGCTTTCATGATTACAAATTCAGATTATCTATGCTGTAGGCAACGTCATTAACCCATACTGCATGACGGGGTTATTGACGTTAGTTTCATATTTCCGGATTAATCACATCCACAATTTTAAAATCTTTTTTTCCGACAGGCATTTGCCAGCTTATTGATTCGCCTTTTCTGTACCCAATTACGGCCGTACCCATTGGTGCAAATATGGAAACCTTGCCAAGACTTAGGTTGGCCTGGCCGGGTAAAACTATTTTAAATTGAAATTGGCGGCCGGTTGATTTATCCTCAATGGTAACATCGGAATTAATACATATTCCGTCCTTTGGAAAATCAACTTTATTTACCAGCACTGGCATATTCTTAAATTCTTTAGCTAATTGCTCCACACTTTCCCTTTCTGCTGAATTGGTGTTCATCATCGATTTGATATATCCTTTCAGAAAATTGAATTCTTCTTTTATTAAAATGAGTTTTTTATTTACCTTTTTCATAATATTTAATTTAAGATTGATGAATATGTTTTGGTTATTGGCTTCTTATGTAGGCCATAGATTTCTTCAAAACTTTTGGTATTCAATGTATCAATGCGCCGAAAAAAGCTGGCAACATTTATATCCGCTAAAGTTTTATATCCACAAGCTTCCATTAACTCAATAGTAGCCTTAATAGTGTTTTTATGAAAACTGGCTACCCGAACCCGTTTGTCTGTAACATCCAAACCTTTATACAAAGCAGGGGCTTGTGTGGCTATACCAACCGGGCATTTCCCGCTGTCACAACGCAATGCCTGTATACAACCCAGCGAAAACATCATTCCTCTTGCGCTGTAGCAACTACTTGCGCCCAGAGCAAGTACTTTTAGTATATCAAAACCAGAAATTATTTTACCGGCCGCAATTAATTTTACTTGTTCCTTCAGCCCATATAACTGTAATGTTTTTGATGCAAATGTTAGTGCTTCGTATAATGGCATCCCTACATTATCTGTAAATTCGAGTGGTGCTGCCCCGGTTCCGCCCTCAGAACCATCAATGGTAATAAAATCGGGGACGATGCCGGTTTTTATTATGTGATAACATATTTCATTAAACTCTTTTTTATTACCAATACAAATTTTAAAGCCAATGGGCTTTCCTCCTGATAAGTTCCGCAATTGATCCAAAAAAAGTACCAGCCCTTCTGCATTGATGAAAGCAGTATGTGCCGGTGGCGAAATGATGGTAGTACTAACAGGTACATTTCGGATAGCAGCTATTTCAGCAGTATTTTTCACAGCAGGCAATATTCCTCCATGTCCTGGCTTGGCTCCCTGTGACAATTTTAATTCTATCATTTTTACCTCGGGTCTGCTGGCATTCTCTCTAAATAATGAGGCACTGAAATTTCCTTTTTCATTCCTGCACCCGAAATAACCGGTTCCTATTTGCCAGATTAAATCACCTCCTTTAAGATGGTAAGGGCTAATACCACCTTCACCGGTATTTTGAGCAAAGCTTCCGAGTTGAGCACCTTCGTTTAATGCCTGAACAGCCGTTTTACTTAATGCACCATAACTCATAGCACCAATATTCAATATGCTGGCATTATAGGGTTGGCTACACTGGTCATTACCTATTGTTATCCTCAAATCTTTTTCTTTAATGCTAACAGGATAAATGGAATGAGCCATCCATTCATAACCTGGTTCATTGGTGTCCACCTGCATTCCGAATGCTACCGTTTGCCGTACATCTTTTGCACGTTGATACACGATAGAACGCTGCCGCCTGTTAAAGGGTTTGCCATCCGCATCTGATTCAAAAAAATATTGGCGCATCTCCGGCCTGATGGACTCCAGGAAATACCGCATGTACCCGATAACAGGATAATTTCGAAGTACGGCATGTTTCTTTTGCTTTATATTATGAATGGCAAGCAATAATAATGGCAATGTTATTATTAACGCCCAATAATAATTATGATTATTTATATAGGCTGTTTTTAATACAATAGCATTTAATAATACAATAATTAATATTATAAGGCCGCTTGCCGAAACCGATTTTTGATTTCGTGACATAGTCCTAATTTTAATTTTACAAAAAATAAACTGGAAGGAAATGTACCCCGGATGACGTAATAATGATTATCAGGCCGGGGTTAGCGTAGCAAAGGCCTTTTGATTAGAGAAGAAACAGGTCTTGTTAAGACACAGAAATTCCTCACACGGCAATGTTAAATTATTGCCTAAAGAAGATGTAGCGTATATGGTAAATTGATTTTTCAATTCATGTAAAGGTAGCACTTATAATTGAACCTGCCACAAAACTTCAAGTATGGAGATAAACTTAGCATTATTTTAACCATGTAAAAAAATGGCAATAGTGCTACTAATTTATTAGTCACTGCTGTTGCCGGGTATTACACAACCGGTGGGAAAATAAGTGATAATACATTGTATTACTGTTGTTAAAGCTATACCGTTTCTGAATTAAAATTGGGATATAATATGGCAACTTATCTACTGCATAAATATAGAAGAGTAAAAACTCTTTTACTCAGTTTTCTTCCCTATATTTGCCAGTATAAATCTATTAAATGGTATCAAAAACCTGTGAATATGCAATAAGGGCAATGCTTTTTATAGCTCAAAAATCAAAGAGTAATACTAAAGTTGGGGTAAAGCACATTGCCAAAGCAATAGATTCACCAGAACCATTTATCGCTAAAATATTGCAGGAACTAAGCCGCAAAGGATTGCTATTGTCTGCTAAAGGACCCACCGGAGGTTTTTTTCTTGATAATTCTTTGCTAAAACAAAGCCTGGCAGATATTGTATCTGCTGTGGACGGCGACAGATTATTTACGGGTTGCGGTTTGGGGTTAAAAAGTTGCTCCGAAAAAAAACCTTGTCCCATACATGATGAATTTGTTGCAATAAGAAAAAAAATCAAAACTGTGATGCAATCCGCTATCCTGGGTGATTATAATACCTCCCTGGATTTAGGTGAAAAATATCTAAAAAGATAATTTTTTATATTGTAAAAGAGTAAAAGGTCTTAAATTATTTTATATGAAAATTGGCTTTCGAAAAAATTGGGCAAAATGGCTGTTAGTTGTTAGCTGCTTTTCTCCATTAGCAATATCTGCCCAGGAAAAATCGCAGACCGTTACGCCTGCTTCAAACCAAACTGGTATGCTTGTATTAGTATTGCTTGTGCTATTGGCCTGTGTTGTTGCTTCCTTGTTTCTCTTTTTTAAAGCAAAAGCAATGGTTGAAAAAATAAGATCAAAAAAAAGCGGGAAAACATTAGAACAGTTTGAAGAATATCTCCACAATATGAATAGCAACCAGATTGAAAAAATATTACAGGTTAGGCATAGAACAAAGAATGCAGAAAATAACACTAAAAAATCTGGTAGTATAAAATCAATTTTGATAGTTGCTCTTACTTTACTTACAACATTATTTCCGGGTCATTCCTTATTTGCACAAGACAATAGTACAAAATCAGGATTGTTTAGTGAGGGTGGGATCATTATCACCATTACCCTTATTATGATTCCCATACTGGCAGCTATTGTGCTGATGATTGTAAAATTATCCAACATGCTTCGGAAGCACCGCAACAGGCAAGCTCTTGAAGAAGCTGAACAGTTTGCAAACTACCTGGCCACCTTAACAAAGGAAGAAGCAATTGAAGCATTAGAAAAAAGAAAAGTGGCACTGGATTATACTCTTACGCATCATGAATTATCGGGTGAACAACAACCGGTAGATAAAAAAGGGTTGGTTAGTAATATAGAAACAGAAGGATATATCAATTTCGTTGCGCGAAAAAAGAAAGCTCAAAAACGGCCCAATATTGACCCGCAATTATCTAAGCTTATCATCTGGTATTTTGGATGTGCTGCATTCTGGTTGCTATTCGGTACCACGGTTGGTGAGTATCTCGGCATTAAATTCGTTGCCCCTGATGCAGATCAGCTCAGTTGGTTAAGTTTTGGCCGTCTGCGTCCTGTTCATACCAATGCAGTATTCTGGGGATGGGCATCATTGGGAATGCTTGGATTGGGATTTTATATTGTTCCTATGGTAAGTAATAATGCACTGGCAAGTATTAAAAGAGGATGGTATACACTTTATTTGATTAATGCCGCTGTTATTCTTGGAACTATTTTTTTAATGGCTGGTATTAATAATGGCGGCGGCGAATACCGGGAATATATTTGGCCGGTGATGTTGTTATTTGCCATAGGTATTATACTCACCCTGGTAAATTTTATTCAAACTATTGCAAAAAGAAAAACAAAAGAAATATACATTTCAAACTGGTACATTGTTGCTGCCATCATGTTTGCCATAACCATAACCGTAGTGGCTTATGTTCCTAACTGGCAAAATGGCCTGGGCGAAACCATTATACAAGGCTATTACATGCACCAGGGTGTGGGCATGTGGTTTATGCTTTTTACATTGGGTATCGTTTACTATATGCTCCCGCAACAATTAAACAGGCCGATTTATTCGTACAGCCTTGGCATAATGGCATTCTGGACACAAATTTTATTTTATACCCTCATAGGCACACACCATTTCGTTTTTAGTTCTATTCCATGGTGGTTGCAAACGGTTGCCATTGTTGGCAGTGTAGGTATGGTAATACCGGTGGTGGCAGGTACTACCAATTTTGTAATGACGTTTAAAGGTGCCTGGCATAAAATTGCAGGAAGTTATACGCTACCATTTTTCCTGGTTGGCATTATCTTTTATTTTACCGGTTCGCTACAAGGTACAGCAGAGGCATTTCGGTCCACCAATTTAATTTGGCATTTTACTGATTTCACAGTGGCGCATTCGCATCTTACCATGTATGGCATTATTTGCTTTTTCTTATGGGCTGGCATCTATGCAGTGTTGCCAAGGCTTACCGGAAGAGAAGCTCCGCAAATAACAGTTGGTGCACATTTTTGGTTAGCATTAATTGGCTTGTTGTTTTATACCATCCCATTGATGATTGGCAGTACACTAAGAGGGCAAATGTGGATACAGGGGAAACCATTTATTGAATCCGTAGTACAGATGGCTCCTTACTGGTTGTGGCGGGCAATTGGTGGAAGCCTGATGTGGCTATCGCATATTTTCTTTGCTTACAATTTATATAAGATGATAAGCAAAAATGAAACGATAGATATAAAAGAAGTTGCGTTGGAAAAATTGACTCAACAGGCATCGGCAAACGAAATAATTGTTTAACCATTAATCGAAAAGTACAAATGGAGTTTTTTAACAATCATAAAAAGTTATTCGGAGCAGCATTCGTGCTCTTTGTCGGGTTAACAATATTGGTGGCTATCCTCCCTGCACTTTATAATCAGAAGAATAATAAAATACTTCCTGGTGCTGAACCGTTGAGTGCGGCAGCAGTAAAGGGAAAAAATATTTATATCGCCAACGGATGTGTTGCATGCCATACACAGCAGGTGCGTAATGTAGATATGGATAAAATATGGGGCTCAAGGCCAGGTATAGCCGCTGATTATGCGGCCACAAGACGTACCGACCTGTGGCGCAACACGGCTACACTAATGGGTACTGAACGTACCGGCCCCGACCTTACCGATATTGGCAACAGGCAACCCAGTAAAGATTGGAACCTGGTGCATTTATTTAATCCAAGAATTGTAGTAAAAGAATCCATCATGCCGGCCTATCCCTGGTTGTTTGCTTTTAAAAAAGAGCCTTCAAAAAATGATGTAATTGTAAATGTTCCCAAGGAATATTTGAATGGAAGAGAAGGAAAAATTGTTGCTACACAGGATGCACTTAATTTAATAGCTTACTTACAATCGTTAAAACAAGCCAAACTCCCAGATGGTACTCCATCCCCTGAATTTTTATACAAAAGAAAATTAGCAGCAACAGGTACGGGTGCACAAACAAAAGAGCTGGATGGTACGGCACTATATATTGCCAATTGCCAAAGTTGCCACCAGGCAAATGGAGAAGGATTACCGGGTGCTTTTCCTCCATTAAAAGGAAGCCCCATTGTAACTGGCGACAACCTGGAATTGTATGTAGATATCATCATGAATGGCTACGATGCCCGTCCTGATTTTGGCGTGATGGCTGGAGTGGGTACAAACGCCAATTTGAGTGCCGCAGAAGTAACAGCCATTATTAACCATGAAAGAACATCATGGGGCAACAATGCAAAAAAAGTAACGGAAGAAGAAATAAGGAAGATTATAGATTTTGTAAAATTAAAAGCTCAATAATTGGTACACAAAATATTTTAAATAGAAATGCTCATGAAAAAATATTTAGCAATCATGGCCATACTTTTTATAAGTCTGCCCACTATAGCTTGCCCGGTTTGTGAAAAACAACAACCCAAAATATTGCAGGGCATTACACATGGTGCAGGCCCACAAAGCAAGTGGGATTATCTTATTATTTCTATAACAGCCGTAATTGTGTTGGTTACACTATTCTATTCAATAAAATGGTTGGTGAAGCCCGGTGAAAAATCAGATACTCATATCAAACATTTGATATTAAACAATGAATAAAATGAAAGATAAAAGCAAAATAATTGTTTTTATAGATGATGAGGTACAACCCATTGCTGTCTTCATTTCCCCGGTAAATTTTGAGTTGGATACCCGAAAGCTTAGTGACGGAAAACATACTTTGAAAATTGTAAGTAAAGACCCTACCGGTAAAGAAGGGATAAGGCTGATACCGTTTGAAGTAAGAAACGGCCCTGCCATTGATGTGGAAGGCATCAAGGAAAATGCCGTTGTAGATGGGGTGCTTCCATTAATGATTAATGCCTATGGCAAAGGCGACCAAAAAATATTTCTAATTGAAGGAAGTGAAACGCCTAAAAGTATTCCTTCCTGGGTATGGATACTCATTATTGGTTTTGCAGGGTGGGCTTTATATTATCTGTTCACTTATTTATCATTGAAACCATAATAGTAATGAAACAAGATATACTTACCATAGATGATGTAAAATTGTTAGTGAATAGTTTTTACGATAAGATTAGAACAAATGAATTGCTGGGGCCAATATTCAACGGAATAATACAAGACCGATGGCCGGTACACTTGGAAAAAATGTACCGCTTTTGGCAAACAGCATTATTGGAAGAACATACTTATTTTGGAAGCCCTTTTGTACCACATGCCAAACTACAGGTAAACCAACAACATTTTGATACCTGGCTTGAGCTTTGGCATTCAACTATCAACCATCATTTTTCAGGGACAAAAGCCGATGAAGCGAAATGGCGGGGAGATAAAATGGCGGTAATGTTTCTTTCCAAAATCGAGTATTACAAAAACAATTCAGCCACCCCGATTTTATAATCTTTTAAAAATAAAATTCACATGGAAGATTTACAGGAGAAAACAATTGGAGAAATGGTGGCAGAAAATTACCGCACTGCTGCCGTATTTAAGAAATATGAAATTGACTTTTGCTGTAATGGCAACCGGTCTATTGAACAAGCCTGTCATAATAATGCTGCTACTATTGATGCAGTAAAGAATGAACTCCTGTTTGTGATGGAAAAACCTGGTAACAAAGAAAATGTGGTGAGCGACTTTGCTTCCTGGCCGCTGGATTTATTAGTTAGTTATATTGAAAAAAAACATCATCGTTATGTAACAAAACAGATTCCCGTATTGAAAGAGTATCTTGATAAGATATGCAGGGTTCATGGCGAAAAACATCCTGAGTTGATAGAAATAGAATCATTATTCAGCGGTTGTGCTGTAGAGCTTAGCTCACACATGAAAAAAGAAGAGCAGGTACTTTTTCCGTTTATCATGAAAATGGTAATGACACAAAAAGAAAATGCTCAAGGCTTTTCAGCACCTTTTGGTTCGGTACAAAACCCTATTACTATGATGATGCAGGAACATGATACCGAAGGTCAACGTTTTAGAATGATAAAAGAGTTGAGCGGAAATTATATACCGCCGCCTGATGTCTGTAATACGTATAGAGTTACCTATGCCCTTCTTCAGGAATTTGAAGATGATTTGCACCTGCATATTCATCTTGAAAACAATATTCTTTTTCCTAAGTCGGTTGAAATGGAAGCAACCCTTGCCTGATAAAACCGTAGCAGAGCAAATGAAGTAAAGACTTTTGTTGTTGCTGTCATTGCTTACAACTTAAAATAATTATCATGACAGACAAGCCCATCAAAAGAAATGAAAATATAATCCCGCTTTCAAGAGACCACCATTTTGGTTTGCTGTTTTGTTGGAAAATACGGCAGGGTCTTAAATCTAAAACTGAATCAGACAGAATAAGGAAATACATACTTTACTTCTGGGAATTTCATTTAGAACAACATTTTAAAGAAGAAGAAACCTTGTTGTTCAACCAGGTGCAAAACAAACTTTGTGAGGATGGATTTAACCAGCATGCAGCAATAAAAAGTATTATTACAACTCTTAGAACCTTTAGAAATGAAGATGAAAAAGCGTATGCCTCACTTGCCTCATTGGTAGAGGAGCATATAAGATTTGAAGAACGGATACTTTTCCCTTTCTTAGAATCTGTGCTACCAGTTGAAAAACTTGAGGAGATTGGCGCACAGTTAAAAGAAATGCATGTTACGCCAAAGGCGGATAATTATCACGATGAATTTTGGCTAAAGCAATAATGAACAACAGTAGTTTAGATAGAACCCATTTTACAATTATGACCACTTTAAAAGATTCCATCAATATAAAAATTATTAATGGAGAAAAAATACACGAAATAAAAACTTACCGGGCCGAATACAGGAATTTGATGCAGTTGCTTAACAATAGTATTTACCTGGAGAATTTTGGTGAGTGTGGAGGCATGGGCCGTTGTGCAACCTGCCTTGTAAAAATTTCTGGATTAAAGGGCAATGTCAATTTCCTGGAAAGAAACGAGAAGGCAACCATTCAAAAAGCAGGCCTATCTGGGTTAAATGTTCGGTTGGCCTGCCAGATATTGATTACTGAAGACTTGCATGAAGCAACAATTAATATTTCTGAAGCAGAATATTAACTGTTGGCCTGTTTTTTTTAAGGGTAAAAGAATAATTTGGATGTGAAAAGTATTTTGGTTCAGCAGCTTCTTTAATTACTAAAATTTCTTCCCGGCTTTTTGAGCTAAATAATAAATTGAAATATGTTTAAAATATAATCATCATGGATAATCGCACAACATTAAAAACCGGGCAAACTTTTTTGGATTTGCTGCTGCAATTGCAAAAAGTTAACACAAAAGCGGCTATGCTGCTGGATTGCAATGGGCTGGTAAGGGCAGAAGGTATAATAAGTGAAGTAGTGATGAACGATAGTGTACCCTACCTGAAATTGCAAAGTGGATTAAAAATTAATTTATCAACTATTGTAGCCGTTAATGGAATTTTTTTATCCGATTATTCCGAATGCTGAATAATGAAGGATGAATAGCGATGATTCATTGATATTGCAGCATCCGGATAGGAAATAAAAATGTATTACTTAAAATTTAAAAATATGCAAGCAGCAGTTTGGGACACTTACGTAAAAAAGAAGGATGGCAATGTAATGCACTTTGATATTATAGTACCAGATAGCATTAAAGATGAGCAAGTGATTTATGGCTATGGAAAAGCATACCTGGTAAAAAATGGAGAAGCCGAAAGCAGGCTGAATATTGAAGAGTGCCGTTTTTGCCATATAGAAGAACCAACTACTGAAATGAAAGAAGCCATCAACACAAAAGGATATTATATACTTGAAATGGATGAGATACCGGCTGCTCTGTCCCCAAACCCTTCAAGGCGGGATTTGATATTCTACATTCGGGCACATTATAAAGAACATCGCTTTGCTAATTTTCAGGGAAAAACAACAGAAGATATTCAGAACCTTCTCACTTAAAAAGAATGCCACTATTTTATTTACATACACAAAAACCGCTGCAGGGTAATTTTCAACTAAAGAAAATAAATATTGCTTTTGTATTCCAGGTTAATTGCCCCGGCTGTTTCGTTTATGGTATTCCATTAATGAATGAATTGTTTAAGAAGTATGAAAATGAAATTGGTTTTATCAGCGTATCCACTGTCTTTGAAGATTTTGAATTGAATACGGAAGCTAATACCCGGTTGCTGTTACAGGAGAATATATTAACAGGTGAAACTAAAAAATATTATAATTCAATTAGCGAAGAAGTATATCCTCACAAAATATTATTTCCTGTTGCCTTTGATGCACTAAGACCAGCAAACGAATTTTTAACAAATGAAAATGTGCAGGCTATCTGTAACAAGAACCGCAACTTTGCCCTACTATCAGCCGAAGAGAAACTAACCATGTTGAATAGTGTGAAGACCTATTACAGCAGCCTTCCATTTATTGCTGAAACATTTACCTTAAACCAGTTATCAGGCACTCCCTCCTTTATCATTTTTGATAATGAATATAATTTGCTGCAATCTTTTTTCGGCCACGAGGATAAGGAAGTGATTGAAATATTTTTAATTCATTACGGTTCTCAAAAAATTACAAAATGAACCTATCATCTTTTGATTCGTTTATTTCACGATTGTACTTTTGCTCAGCCATCTTCATCCTACCCATTCTTATTCGCCTGGCCATGCTCATCAGAAAACCAATAACAGTAATAAAAACGCCTATCCATAGTAAATTAATAAAAGGAAATTTGTACACTTTTAAGGTTACATATTCTACTATTACATTTGATTGTTTAACACCCACCTCAATATTTTCTCCTTTTACATTTCTCAATTGAAAAATAAGCCTTTCCTCACTTACTGTATCGGGCAGCAGGTAAGATTGATTGTTCCTGCTGATAAGAATGGGTTCGGCTGTATAAGCAGCATTATTTTTTGATAAAACTTTTATAGTTACAATAGAAGCTATGTCTCCGGCCTCAAGTCCTGCAGTTTGTACATTGTTTTTTGTTAACAACCTCTCCAATATAAATGAACCGCCATTATATAAAACGGTATCTCCTTTTTTCATTTGTTTTGCCTCGTACTGACTTGTGTCTTTAGTTTTTTCAGGGTCTGGCAGGGAAGTGATGTAGGTAAATACATCATGATTCCAATAATGTTTAGCATCGGGATTAGACATCAACCCTTCAACCCCTTTATAATTTACAAACGCATTGGGTGTAAGCGTAAACTTTTCTTCTCCATCTTTTTTCTCAAATTGTATCTTATAGTACCACAGTGGTTTTTGGGGATGAGCGGAGTCAGTTTTATAGGTAACCCAATAATTATCCATACTTGTTCTGGCTCCTTTTAACAGTGTTAGATTCTCGCCGGGTTTTTCTGTACTTCCTTCGCCCATTGGAGCAGATATGCTGCTGGTATTAATAGAGAGTATTTCTTTTTTTGATGCTGAGATGAGGATGCCCAGCAGCACCAATCCAAAACCTGTATGTGCTACAGATGCCCCTGATGATTTTAAATTACCTTTTAAGCCAATCCAGACATAAGACAAATTGGCTAAGATTGCATACACACTACATACAATAGCCGTGCAAATAAGCATTAAAAATCCAAGGCCCTGTTTGTCATAATTTATATCTCCAAAAAAAAGTATCAGGGCGCCAATAAATAGGGAACCAAGAATGGGCCATCCTGCTTTTTTTAAAAAATATTTTATACCTGTTTTTTTATATTTAAGATATTGGGTAAACCCTGTTAGCAAACCAATGCTAATGGCCACAAAAATCTGTATCTGGTTATAACTGTGCTCAGAATTTTCGCCAATAGCCAATGGTTTAAACAATGCTTTATCTTGCCCTGCAAAAAGACTGGCAATTTTATTTACTACAGGAATGGAAGTCATTATAATGATAGACACGGCTGATATTAGCAGTACCAACGAGCCAATAAACATCCAGAACTCACGGGAAGTGGCTTCTTCTTCTTTTGCAATATGTGGTATCTTTTTAAAATGATACATGAAAAGAATTGCTGCCGGTATTACAAACAGCAATAAGAAAAGCAGTAACTGAAAATTCATACCCAGGTCTGTAAATGCATGAACGGATGAATCGCCCAATATCCCACTGCGGGTTAAAAAGGTAGAATATAAAATGAGCAGGAATGAAAGAATGGTAAATAAAAATGTGGAACGCAAAGAACGACCCGTATGTTGATAGATAAGCATGGTGTGAATACCCGAAACCAGGATGAGCCAGGGAACCAATGATGCATTTTCTACCGGGTCCCATGCCCAGTATCCGCCAAACGTTAATGACTCATAAGCCCACATGGCGCCCATCATAAGACCCCCACCCAGTACGGCTGCCGAAAACAGTGCCCATGGTAAAGCTGGCTTTATCCATTCCTTGTATCGCTTAGTGTACAAACCTGCTATTGCATAAGCAAAAGGAATTATAACAGAAGCAAAACCCATAAACAAAACAGGTGGATGTATTACCATCCAATAATTCTGCAGCAATGGATTCAAATCATTTCCATCCTTAATAAAAGAAAGATAATCTGGGTTTAAAAATATCGGGGCTTCCATTTCATTTCGCAACAATACAAATGGATTGGAACCAACCTTATGCCCAAAAATATAAATGCCCGCAATCATCGTGGCCAGGCAAAACTGTGCAAAGCTCAGCACTGTCATAACCGGGGCTTCCCAGTATTTTGCTTTTTTAATTATTATCAACCCTAAAACACAATGCCACACACTCCATAATAGAAAACTGCCTTCCTGTCCTTCCCAAAAACAGGCCAATAAATATTTTGCTTCAAGCGAAAGGCTGCTATGCTGCCAGGCATATTTGTACTCAAACAGATGATTGCTGATTATATAAAATAAAATGCCAAAGACTGCCAGCACAGAAACCACCTCAGTAAGAAAGGCAATACGGGCAAGCTTTATCCATCTGTTTTCTTCATTTGCGATAGATTTTTTTGTGCTTAAGAAATAAGCAATCGTTGCCATTAAAGAGGCCACTAAAGATAATATGATAAAAAAATTGCCCAGCTTGCCGGGCAACAGATTTTCTCCTATGTAATCCATTTTATATTTTTTTTATGGCGGATGAATTATCTGCTTCCCGTTTATTTATCCCGGCACTGGGTAAGCTTTTCTCTACCGCTTTAATATCGTCCTTATATTTTGAAGGGCACTTCATTAATATCTCCCGGCAATCAAAGTAATCATCTTTAATGGCTCCTTTTAAAACCAGGCGGTCGCTGATTTCGAGGTTATCTGGTTTTGCATTTCTGTAAACTACCCTTACTGCATCGCCAAGAGAATCAATGGCTGTAAAACTTAAGTAATTGGGATTATTTACTGCGTCATACTCCACAGGTTTTGTGTGGTCGAGCCGGGCAACGAGATGTATGAATTTCCCTGGTTTGTCTCTGGCTGTTTGCACAGTATCATAAGTAGTAAGTGTGCCCAAAAAACTGATAAGCACAGAAATTGCGATTGCAACGCACAACAGTAAAAGGATATGTAATTTTTTCATGCTGATATTTTTTAACGGCTGTGGTAATCAGTTCAACCGATTTCCTTTTCAACCCGGTTTATTTTTTTTTCAATTCGTAGGAGGTATATGATGAGACCTGCCAGGATAATCAGCATTACAGCCACCACTACAAAAATTCTCCCGTTGCTCCTCATTATATTATCCATTGCCGGTTTCTGCGTAGCGGTATTCTGTGCCTGCACCGCCATTATGCAAATAATAAAAAGGATTGTGCATGTAATTTTCTTCATAACTAATCATTAATCAATTTTCGTTCTGCCAGTAATACAATTCTAATTTTTAAAGTGGTAATCCAAAGCCCCAGCAATGTCCACCCAATGATAGCCGGGTAAAAAACAATTCCCATTCTTGCATCCACATCATTGGTATTTAAAGCGGGGTTTCCTTCTCTGCCGGGATGCAGGCTGGGCAATAGCCTTGGCAATATCCAGATAGTGGGAAATAAAAGTGCAAAAGCCAGGATATTATATACCGCACTTATTCTTGCTTTCTTATCATAATCCTGTATAGAATCTCTTAGTATAAGGTAGGCCAGGTATATTAATAAAGCAATGGCCGTCCCTATCAATTTAGGTTCTCTTGCTACAGAACGATAGGAAACAAAAGATGCATTGTTGGGGTCGGCCCACGTATAACTCATCCACATAATACCGGTAGCATATCCTAAAACTCCAAATACAATTCCTGCCACTGCAAATTGCCGGGAATAAATATCATATTTCAAACTGGGGGTTCTTAAAAATTTCACAGCATACACGACAGACACGATAAAAAAGATCATCATTCCAAACCACATACATACATGAAAATAAAGATTACGGATAGTTTCTTGTAGCTGTGGCAAGTCAGGTACATTGCCGAGCAACCCCGCTACAAAAGTGTAAACCAGTAAAAAAACACAAACTATTTTCCACCATACTTTTTTCATCCTTTAAAATATTTAAACATTTTTTTATTAAAGTCCAGGAGTTGCACAGAAGTTACAGATCAGGTTATATTTTCCACCCATATCAATTATACTATTTCGGCCAACTCTTTCTTGTTACTGCAATCACAGGTGCTGAATGCTATTTCTGTATCTGCTAACAACAATTCATTAAACCTCTTGGTTGCATCAAAAAGGAGTGATTGAGCTCTTTCAAGAGAAATTTCCAGGCATTGAGCCAGTTCCTGTTCATTAAAGCCTTGTATTGTTGTGAGGTTAATTACAACCTTACCTGAAGCAGGCAATTGCGAAATTGCCGTTTTAATATTTTGCACTGAAAACCTGATATTGTTTTTCCCATTATTAACGTTGTTGCTCATTTGCGAAAAGTCAAAATTTAAAAAAAAGGATAGCTTAAAATTATTTCTGAAGTATCCAACTGCTGCATAAATCATCATTTTTCTTATCCATTTCTGTAAATCTTCTGTCAAGTTGCTGCTATCAGTATTAAAATGATGAATGTATTTAAATGCTTTCCTGAATCCCAGGTTAATTATTTCAAGCTGTTCGACCGTATCGCTACTATAATCAGCACTAATGTTTTTTGCAAAATCAAAAAAAGAATCATACATCAACTCCTGAGCCTCTTCCTGGTTCAACCGGCATTTTCTGATAAGTAACAGTAATTGTTCTTGCATCAGCATACTATTTTTGATTTTAATGCTTAAAATCAGAAGGCTTCAATTCTTTCCTGTAAGTTATGGTCTAAGCAAAAAAGGGATAAGAGTCCTTCATAAGGAGAAATCTTATTCCCTTTTTTGAGCAAATACAAGTCAATATCAAAGCGATTTAAGATACTCCGCCAGGTCTTGTTTTTCCGCTGAAGTTAAATTCAAATTCTTATGCGTATTATAATGATTAATCACATCAGGGATTGTTGCAAACCTGCCATCATGATAAAAGCCACCTTTTGCTCTGGCAAATAGCCCTTCCAATGGGGGTGTACGGTACTTACCAGTTGGAGAACGGTTTGCTTCAAAATCATCAATACCTATTTCTGCGGGGGTATGCAAAATCGTTGCTGCATTTTTATATAACTGCGGAGAGTGGCAGGAAGCACATTGTGCTTTATTCATAAATAATCCTTTACCACGGCCTGCAGCTGCTACATCAAAACTACCAGCTGGCGGCTTAGGTGCATCTATAGAATGTTGATACGCCTTTAATGCAGGCAGTTTAGAAGTAATAAGGTCTGGTGTATTGATTATATTAAAAAAACCATTTTCAACTGCAATCGGATATTTAATCGGGTCATTCAATCGTGGGTCTGAGAAATTTCCCTTACCATGCATTTCCAGGTTACCCACAAATGCATTCCAGTAGCTGATATCGCCCCAACCGGTATAAGTGGTAAGTGCAACATCTTTTAATCCAAATGCAGCAGGAATAAGATTGGCGGCAACGGCTCCGTTTGGCTGAAGTGCTTTTCCATCCATAAATAGTGTTGCTCCAAATTTACCCGGGCCCCACATACCAAGAACTGTACGCAGCGTTGCCTCATCAACATGCAACATATTTGCAATAGGCTGTGCATTGTCTGTTAATGAAATAATAGCTCCTACATTCAGATCCCTATTAGGCCATCCATCTAATCTTTTACCAATACCAGGTGCAAATGAATCATCTACTGTTGAATGACAGACAGCACATGTAATGCCGATTGATTTTAAAGAACCATTTTCATTAAATGTACCCTTGACTCCCACAACTGAATTCAATTGTAAAAGGGCAAGTGTAGTAGCCGGGTCATCCAGGTCAACTGCACCGGATTGAATGCCTGCCACTACATTAGCAGGCAATACTTCTGCATCTACTTTTAAGCCCACTGCCAGTGCTGTACGTGGGCTTACCCCGCCACCATATCCACCATTCGCTGCTCCCGCAATTGCTTTATCAATATGCAGCAGGTTGCTCCAAAATTCCTCGTCACCGAAAGTATCAAAACGGAAAATATTTTTCCCTTCATTGACCAATGTAGGATCGGGAGGGTTAGGGTTATTATTCCTGTCTTTTTTACATTGTGAAAAGCCGATAACTACTAAAGACATCAGTAGTACTATTATCTGTTTTTTGTATCTCATAATGGTATTGTTTAAGTAATATTTTGATTATACAGGTTAGCCTTTGTTATCTCGGTCTATCCCTCTATTAGAGATTTTAATGACAGAAAGGTTACAATCAAAATCAGGAAAATTTTGTTTTTTCACCAGACAGAAAATATTACTATTCTCGTTTGCAGGAGTAAAGAATTTATTAAATCAACTGTGTCAGAATTAGGGATGAAATTCAAATTAAAAGATAAACGTCCCGGAAGAAACGAGACGTTTATTCTACCTTACCAAAACCAACCTACAATAACATAACCATCACCCTCACAAAACATTATTCAACAATTATTTTCCCTTTCATTACCGGGTGCAGACTGCAATAATAATCTGAAGATGCAGTAACCTCCAGTGTCCAGCTTTGTTGTGATTGCAAGGGAGAAGAAGTCCATGCTTTTGAAGATTCTTCTGTTATATCATGAGCAACAAGGTCATGATTTATAAAAGTCACTTTATCTCCTTTCTTCACTATAATTTCTGCAGGCAAAAAAATCATTTGGCTTATTTCAACAGTGTGAGTTTGTGGTGCTCTTTCAATCACCGAGCCTTGTTTAACTGTTTTTTCACCTGATGGGCTTGAACAACTAACCAGCATTATTAATGCGAAGAAAAAGCAATCAACTCCTATAAATAAACTAATCAGGTTTTTCATTTAGTAATCATTTTCTGCAACATTTCTGCATGTGAAAGATGTGTTTTTAATGCCGGTATTACATTCTGCAATAATGCCTTTACCTCTGCATTATCTGTCTCTGGAATGAGTATTGTTTCTACTACTGAAATAACAGCTTTATGGTAAGCCACTTCATTATTAATATAGGCTTTGTCAAATGCTTTCCCTTTTTTGGTACGTAGTTCTTTTTTTGTTTTTTCAGCATCAGCTAACAACTTTTTAGTGAGGCTGTTAGTTTGTGGTGTAACCTTTAGCTTTGTTACCAGGGCTACTGCCTGAACAATAACCGCTTTATGGTCATTGGTCATTGTCTTTGCAAAATTCAACACATCTTCATTTTTTGAATTTGTCAATGCAATCTGTGCATAGTCAATATCAATCTGATTAGCGGTAACTGCAACCGAAGCCACTTCAGGGTCGGATAGTTTGAGAGATTGCTGGGCAATAGCCGGAATAGAGAACAACAATAAGCCGGTAATGGCGGCCGCTGTTATGATGCCTAACGAATTTTTTTTTTTCATTTTTATGTATTTATATGTACTGAATAACGATTAGAGTAACCAGGAGGAGAAAGGTTACAGAGAAGCTGCTATCTTTTATTTTTCTAATCCCGTTTTAATGTCTGTAACAGATATATGCCTGCAATGTCTCCTCACCCTTATTTACCGCTTTTTTGGTTCCTGTTATTTCTATAATTCTACTATAACAGATTTATCTGATACTCCGAGGTTAGCCAGGCTTTGCCTTACTGTATCCATCATTGGCGGCGGGCCACACACATAGAGGTTCTCATTGTAATTCGGAAGCATTTCTTTTAGTATTTCTTGAGTAATAAAGCCATTCCTGTGACCTGCTAAAGGTTCATGTGAAAGAATGCTGATAAATTCTTCCCCTAACAAATCTTTCAGTTCCTCCTCCAGTATAATGTCTTCCTTTGTTTTGTTGGCAAATATCAACCTGTTGCCACTAAGCATATTTTCTTTAGCCAATTGCCTGAAGATGGATATAAAAGGAGTGACACCAGCTCCACCGGCAATAAATAACCCCGGCCCTTTATAAGTGATGGCTCCCCAGCTATCATGAATTATCAATTCATCATTGGGAATTAATTTTAGCAACTCATTAGTAACGGCATTATGCGAATGATATGTTTTAATGATAAATTCCAGGTAATTGTCTGTAGGCAAACTGGTAAAGGTGAAAGGTCTTTTTTCTTTATTCCAGTATTCTTTATTGATAGCAACTTCTGATGCTTGCCCGGGAGTGTAGCTGTACCCTGCCGGTTTCTCTGTTGTGATTTTTAATACATCATGTGTAACTTTATCAACTGCTATAACTTTTACTATGTTTGATTCCATCTGTTTATTTCCTGTTTAAATGTCTATCACAATTTCATTTCTACGATCAGAGTGAAGAGGTTTTTTACCTATCCTATTTTATATAAGCAAGGAATTCACTTTTTGTTTCTTCCCTGTTAAAACGTCCGCTATAGGAGGAAGTGATGGTACTACTTTGTGTATCTTGTACTCCTCTTGAAGAAACACATAGATGGGTAGCATCCACAAGTACTGCCACATCCTGTGTGCTTAATATCGCCTTCAGTTCATTAGCTATTTGCATGGTCAGCCTTTCCTGCACCTGGGGGCGGCGGGCATAATACTGAACTATGCGGTTTATCTTTGACAAGCCAATCACTTTTCCCGAAGAAATGTAAGCGACATATACCTTACCAATAATTGGAACAAAGTGATGTTCGCAGTTTGAGTATAGGGTTATGTTTTTTTCCACCAGCATCTGGTTGTACTTGTACTTATTTTCGAACAATGTTATTGCCGGCTTGTTATTTGGATTGAGGCCGCTAAATATTTCCTTTACAAACATTTTAGCCACCCGGCCCGGTGTTCCTCTTAGGCTGTCATCACTCAAATCCAATCCCAGCGTATTCATTATTTTCTTGAAATGACCGGAGATAATTTTTATTTTTTCCTCGTCTGTCAGGGCAAACGCATCGGCTCTTAAAGGTGTATCATAAGACGTGGAAATATGCTGTTCCCCAATCACATCTTCCAGGTAAAGTTCATCCTCTGGGATCTTAATTGCCGTTCCATTGTGGTTCATGTTTTATATAATTAGAATTAATTTGTTAACCATTTTTTACTGGGGAGCTACCTGTTATCAGGCGATGGCACGTTGTGTTAGCTTTTTTTTAGTAAATACTCCTGAATGTTTTGCCAAAGCATATGCCCCGGCTGCCATTACTAAATCTCTTACGGCTACATCAAAGTAGCTGCCACTAAAAACTAAAGTAAATGCTATAAGAATGAGCCAAGTCATTACAACCCAGGCGCCGATTTTTGGCCGCAACAATACCAGCAAGCCAGCAGCAATTTCAATGATACCAATAATGTACATAAAAGTTGATGCACTGAATGGCAACATATCCGTTACAGATTCACTCAGATAATCTTTCCAATTAGTGAGCAGGTTGGTAAATTTATCCAAACCTGCAACAATGGGAACAAGTCCATAAGTATATTTTAAAACCTGTTGTACCTGGTGATTACTTTGATTTACATTTTCCATGATGCTTCTTTTGTTGATTATACGAATATGCCGTTTGCAGTATTCTATTGATTAGAGGAAGGATGGGTAAAAAGGTTACAAGAATTTGGAACGAAGATTTGAAGCTGTAATAATTTAAAGAAGATGAGACGAAAGTGAGTATCTGCTAGGACGAATAACTTATTAAGCTAACAACTGCTATACGGCACAATAGTTAGATTTATTGTGGGATTGATTTAGTAATTGCATTCAATACTTCGGGGTTGGCAATATTTAGCGGATTACCTTTTGCAAATGAAATTATATTTTCAAATGCTTTAGAAAAATATAATTCAAAGCCAGTTTGTTCTACATATCCAAGGTGGGGGGTACAAATAACATTCGGCATTTTTAATAATGGATGATTTTTATTATAAACTGGCTCATCCTCATAAACATCCACTGCAGCAAAACCTGGTCTTCCTTTTTGAAGGGCATTTACCAAAGCATTTTCTTCTATTAGTTCTGCCCTGCTGATATTTACTATCATAGCACCTGGTTTCATCATTGCAAGATCAGTGGCTTTTACAATATGCCTGGTACTATCCACAAGCCTTAAATGCAGTGAAACAATATCGGCTGTTGCAAAGAAGTGTTCTTTTGACTTAGCAACAAGGTGCCCATCTTTTTCTGCATTTCTTTGTGAATTTTCGCTTCCCCAAATCATTACTTTCATTTCAAAAGCTTTGGCATAGTTTGCAATCCGCTTACCTATTTTTCCATAACCCCAAATGCCAAGTGTTTGCCCATGCAAGGCTTTACCAATATTAGTCTGCCAACGTCCTTCTTTCATTGCAGCAATAGCCTGGGGCAATTGTCTTTTTCCGTTTAAAATTAAACTCCATGCTAACTCTGCCGGCGCAATAGGAGAGCCAGTTCCCTCAGCAACCGCAACTCCATATTTTGTACAGGCTTCCAGGTCAAGGTGATTGGATATTTTGCCAGTTTGGCTAATCAGTTTTAATTTGGGCAATGCGGAAAGAAGTGCTTCAGTAATTTTTGTTCTTTCTCGTATCAATACTAATACATCAGCATCGTTCAACTCTTTTGCCAGCCCCGAAAAGTGATTTAGAACTGTAATGTTATGCCCATCTAATACACTTAAGCATTCAAGTTTTTTTGTTGCACCCTGGTAATCATCCGGGATAAATATGTTCATGTCACTCTTATTTTTTAAAAGGAATTAAATTTGCTAGCTTTAGATTCACCATAAAAGAGAAGCAAAATCAGTCAGCCTATTCCGATACTGTCAAAGCTTTGCAATTAGGAGTATATTTATTTCTTTAATTCCATTCCGTATAAAATATTTCTTATTTCTTCAGAATGCATAGTTACGTTATAATGATTTTGTAATATTATTATGGTCTTATCATTGTCCATATCTCTTTCAATATAAGTCATATAGCCTTGCCATCCGCCACAATGTCTTGCTATTTTACCGTACACTTATGTTTCGAGTATTCTCCAGCCAAATCCGTGTTTGGCTAATGTTCCATCATTCAATACTCCATTACTATATATTACTATTATGCTTTCTTTTGATACCAACTAAGTCGTATATAAAGCTCTATCTTATGTCAAAAGGTTAATAACTGTAGAATTTACAGTACCGTCCTCAACTACCCCGCCGTGCCGTATTACCATTTTGGTTTTATCAAAATCATCAGGTAAAACATACTGGACTTTATTTTATATGAAAATGTATCCCAATGCATAATTATTAAAAACCATCTATTCTTCGGACGTTGTTTTGTCAAATTGTCAGATGGCCAATAAGTAGAAATGTTAATGCGACTTTTAGCTTTATATGGATATTCTTTCCTTCTTTGTGTTTTATTGTAAAAATCGTAAACATTTCTTTTCTGTGATTGTAATTTTTCATTAGATAGATCTGTTTACTCATTAGAGTAAAAACTGATAAAATGGTTACAAAATAAAAATAAATGTACCTTTGTAACCTTATCTGTAGGCTACACTCTAATCAATAGTCAATATGAATCGAAAGGAAATAATTAAAACAACTGACACTTCAGACATTGAGGTGATAAACAGAATATTACAGGGGGAGAAAAATCTCTACGCTGTTATAGTGCGCAGGTATAACCAACGACTTTACAGGGTAGGTATGTCTATCCTTAATGATGATGCCGAAGTAGAGGATGTGATGCAGGTGGCTTATATAAACGCTTATGAAAACCTTGGAAAGTTTGCGTTTAAAGCAAGTTTTTCAACCTGGCTTACAAGGATATTGATTAATGAGTGCTTATTACGTTTAAAAAAGAGAGGAAAGACTATCATTATGAATGATACCAATATGGAAAATGAAATACAGCACAGGCAGGCCGGTGAAAATCAAACCCCCGCTACGAAAGTTCTCAATACAGAACTAAAAACCATACTGGATGATGCCATCCGGAAATTGCCCGAAATATACAGAACCGTTTTTATAATGCGTGAAATTGAGAATATGAACGTTGCAGAAACACAGGAATGCCTTGCCATCAGTGAAGTAAATGTAAAAGTGAGGTTGAACAGGGCTAAGGCAATGTTAAGAGAATTACTTTCCAATTATTATAAGAAAGACGATATCCTGCATTTTCATCTTACCAGGTGCGACAGGATGGTTGAGCAGGTGATGAATAAAATTTAGTAATGTAAATTTTGTTTCGGGCTTTTTAGCTCCTGTACAAAATGTTTTGAACTCTCCAACCATAAAAAGCATCATTACAAGCATACCAGTAATGTGATGTATCATCAAAGGCCATACTGTGTGAACCACATTTATACGGCACACAAAGCCAGTACACAGACGGAGTAAAATATTCAGATAGTTATATCGTCTTAGTAGGAATGCTATGCCTAACACGGTGGTTATCAAACTTGGCAACAAAATATTACTAAGACTGGGAAGAATGGCCGGGTTTTATGATAAAAACTATTTCTTCTAGGAAAGCATACTAAAAAAGGAGGGGAATTGGTCAAGACCTAAAGTACCTCTCCACCTCCCCCACCGGCACATAGATTTTCCGGTCCTTCTTGACCGTCCTAATTTTATTGGCAGCCACCAACTGATCAAATTTGGTACGGCCGATCCGGACAGCCTGCATAAACTCCATCGCGGTAATATAGGGAACGATAGCGGCAGCAACCGGGACCTTTCCATTTAATTCCTGAACCAGCCGGAGCAGTTCGGCTTGCCCCTCTAGCAACTTCAGCCAGTCGGCCTTCGGCACCACCAGCACATGAACTACTGTTTCCATATCACACAATTTCATTATCCAAAGCAATCAACCCCACCATACTCCTGCCCGGCGTAAAGCTCGGCCGGTAATCAATAT
>DAORKB010000018.1:0-25142 GCA_035439365.1 Bacteroidia bacterium | reverse complement strand
GATCACCTGGATCAGCATCATTTAATAGAGTTGATGGGACATGATAAAAAGAATGAAAAAGGCCAGTTGAACTTCTCTCTTCTGTCAGCAATAGGGACTTGTGAAATCAATAAGCCGGTAACCAATTCACAAATTATAGAAGCACTAAACTATTATACGGAACAATTAGAAGCAAAGGAATAATTTATAATTTTATGGTCAAAGTCACGTTCCTTAAAACAGGCTATATTCACAACTTCAGATAAGTCAAACAAAGAATAATTCAGAATAAAAGATGTTACCCCCCGAAACAGAAGCACTTCAAGAGAGATTGAGCGAAAATAAAGACAGCGTAGACGCGTTGGAAAGAGCATTAAAATCAACGAACGAAATGTACAGTATATCAAATCCAACTAAGAAATTGAACGGAAGCATTCAATTAACGGCTTCGAAGAGTGAAAGTAATCGTGCATTAATTATTCAGGCTTTATCAAAAGAAAAATTTCGTATCGATAACCTGGCTACTGCCCAGGATACACAAACCTTACAAGTTATATTAGATGCGGATCAACAGCACATGCAATCTGCACAAGCGAAAGAAGAAAAAACGTATGATGTTGGGCCGGCAGGAACCACTATGCGTTTTCTTACTGCGTATTTTGCTGCAACCCCTGGTAAACGCATTTTAACCGGTTCGGAACGAATGAAACAACGCCCCATCGGAATATTGGTTGATGCACTACGATCGTTGGGAGCAAAAATTACTTACCTGGAAGAAGATGGTTATCCACCATTACAAATAGATGGAAAAACATTAAAAGGTGGAGAGTTGGAAATTGTTGGGAATATCAGTAGTCAGTTTATTTCTGCATTGTTACTGATATCACCTGTTCTTCAAAATGGAATCGTGATTCATTTTAAAGGAGAAATTACATCCCGCCCCTACATCAACATGACCTTAAAAATGATGGAAGAATTTGATGTGGTGGGAACATGGCATGATGATTCGATTTCTGTAAGTCAACAAAAATATCATCCAAACGGTGATGATGATTATGTTTACATGGTAGAAGGAGATTGGAGTGCAGCATCTTATTGGTATGCGTTTGCTGCATTAGCAAATGAAGTTGATTTTACCATAAAAGGATTAAAAAGTGCGAGCTTGCAAGGCGATTCCATTGTATCCGAATTATTTAACTTTTTTAATGTAAATACAACCTATGCAGATGATGGAATTCATTTAAAAAAAACAACTGTAAAAAATGAACACTTTGGATTCGATTTTTCCGATTGCCCGGATATTGCACAAACATTAGCTGTTGTAAGTGGTTTGCTAAAAATACCTTCCTACTTTAATGGTTTGCACACCTTACGAATTAAAGAAACAGATCGTGTAAGCGCTTTGAAAAAAGAACTTGCAAAGATTGGTGTGGAAATAGAAATAATTGATGATTGCTCCATGCAGGTTACTACACCTGAATTGCATAAGCCTACAGCACCTATCAAAACATATGATGATCATCGGATGGCGATGGCACTTGCAGCTGTTGCCATGGTGTATGATGATGTATTGATAGAACATCCTGAAGTGGTTAGTAAATCCTACCCTGACTTTTGGAAAGATTTAAAAAAGACAGGATTTGTGGTGAAGGATGTGAAGAAGTAGTATCCTTTTTCTTTTTGTTTCAAGACAAAAAGAAAGAGAGAAGGGAACATTTACACCCTCTTACTAACCTTATTAAACCTCAAAAATAACAACACCGCTGCACTGGTAAGCCCTAAAAACAGCCCATACCAGATACCCAAAATGCCCATGTTGAATTTAAAAGCAAAAACATAACTCATGGGTAATGCAATTATCCAATAAGCAATAAGTGTAATAATAGTAGGTACCTTTACATCTCGTATACCGCGCAATGCACCAAGTGCTACTACCTGAACACCATCACTTAATTGAAAAAAAGCTGCCACAATCAATAAAGAAGAGGCCACTTCAATTACTTCCTGATTGGTTGTAAAAAGTTTCGGGAGTAAATTTTTGAAAACAATAAAGCAAGTCGCCATACAACTCATAAAAATGGTAACCAAAATAAATACACTAAAACCGGCCATTCTCACACCATGTCGGCTTTTTAATCCTAACTGATTCCCAACACGTACCGCAGCCGCTGCGGATAAACCACTTGCCATCATATACGTGACAGAAGCAAGGCTCAACGCAACCAAATGTGCTGCTTGCGCATTAGGACTGATCCAGCCAATCATAATAACCGCAAATGCAAAGGCACCTACTTCAAAAACCCATTGCAAACCAGAAGGAATACCCAGAGCCAGAATTTTTTTTAATAAGGTTGTTGAAACCGACTTTAAATTAAATGACCGTGTATAACGATGAAATTTTTTGTGATAAAAAACATAGGCAAACATACTTAACGCCATAACAACACGGGAAATAAAACTTGCCCAACAAGAGCCCATTAGTCCCATAGCTGGAAATCCCCAATGTCCGAATATCATAATATAATTGAGCAGGATATTTAACAAGCCGGTAGCAACCGTAATAAACATGGCAGGACGTGTATCGGATAAACCCTCAACAAATTGCTTGAATGCCGAAAAAATACAAAGTGGAATCATCCCTAGCATCATCACATTTAAAAAAGGAATGGCGAGTTCAACCACTTCCTTATCTTGATCAATCATACGAAGCAAGGGAGAACAACAGAATAAAACAGTAAATAACAAAATACCCAAGAGTGTATTAATGATGAGACCATGCTTTAATAAAGATGCATTCTCCGCATAATTTTGTGAACTATCGGCAGCAGCAACCAACGGTGTTACTCCATATGAAACCCCCAATCCGAATACAAGCACAATCGTATAAAAACTATTAGCCAACGCAACGGCAGCTTGTTCAACAGCTCCGATTTGCCCAACCATAGCGGTATCTGAAACACCAACCATAATGTGTCCCAACTGGCTAAGTACAACCGGATATGCAAGAAGGATAGTGGCTTTGTAATTTTTTAAATAGTCGGACGAAAAAAAGGTGTACATAAGGCTGTAAAGATACTTTTATTATTCTATTAATCCAGCAAGTAGGTTCTCCCAAAAATGATCTCTATCCCTTTGAAGTATTTTAATTACACGTTCTAATAGATTTGTATCATCTTTTAAAATCAGTTTTATTTTCCTTCCTATAACGTGAGCACACACTTGTTGAATATAGTTTTTATTATTATTGGGCTCGTATTTGGACATTAAATCAAAATGATGTTCATAAACGTCTTCACTTAATGTGTCAAAATATAATTTTATAATTAACTGTATGTCCAATAAATCCTTCGTTCTTTGAGGTCGATCGTCGTATGCAACAAGCTTTAAAAGTACAATACCTTGAAGTGTGCATACTTTCGTTTTAATTTTCCCATTCCAACTTATTTGTTGTGCCGATTTATTAAGTATTGAAAACCCAGGTACATCCAGTATAAATGATTTAGGTTTAGTTAAATATGTTATTCCCAATTTTTCAATATCGCCAAAAGGTAATAAATCTAATTCAATACTATTTTTGTAAATCAATTTGATAGGTTCAGTATGTTGTTCAAAATCTCCAGTTTCTATTAATTTGTTTTTTAATGCACAAAACTCGTCTTCATTGGAAACCATAACGGCAATATCAATATCCGCAGTTCTTCTGGAAGGTCTATAATCCTTATCTTTACTTAGGTGATAGTCTCTTGCTACAGCGCCGGCAAGGTAAAAATCAATATCTAATATAGATGAAGCCCAACTAACATGTAGCAATATTTCGTCAAAAGCGGGATTAAAAATGTTATAATTTGTTGTCAATGTATTTTTCTTTAATTCGTTTTGCAGCTTCTAAGCAGCGACTATCTTTACTAAGAATTAATTCTGCATAAATTAGAAATGGATCTGCTGTTGTTTCATTTTTTAAAGGCGGAAGCATATAAAGTAGATTGCCTTTTTGATCTGGTATTAATCTGTATTCTTTCATAATTTCAGTTAAAGAATCACTACTATAGAGTACAAATTGTTCTGGAATTAAATAATTATCAAGAAGCGCAGCAGCTGGTTCTCCACCCCAGAAAGCATTTTTTTTTAGTTTTATATTTTTCCAATCTGCAATGTTTCTTTTATCCGCGAAAGTCATACGTGTCTGAAATAAATGGGGGCGTATTGTATCAGCAAAATTATTTGCCCATATATTAAAGAGCTCATTTTTTCTTTTAAAGAAACGGATATCGTTTTTTGTTTGTAAAAAATCTTCTAGTTCAAGCGCTTTTATTATGGAACCAACATTTCCCAAGGCTATTTCTGCATCTGCGGCAATTTTTCGGTAGGAATTATTTATAAAGTCAGGGTTAAGTAAACCCCTATATACAAAACGCATCCCGCTTTCTGTATATAGTTTGTTGGTATTTGTTTGTCGCTGTGCAACCAAATTTTGATTTTCCAAAGTAATAAAAACTCCATTCATTTCTATATAGCAGTTCCCTGAACTTTCTAGGTAATTAATGTTGAGTTTTCTCAGCTGCTCTCGATTTGGTTTAGAAATATATTGAGCCAGTACAAAAAGACCAGGGTATTTGTCTTTTTGTTGAATTAGCTTTAAAATATCGTTTTTGCCAACCTCATTCTTAATCTCCAAGGGTAGAACTAACTTGCTTTTATTAGTAGGGTGAGAAAAAATAGCTTTACCATCAATAAAATCTCTTTTGGACTTAAATTGTTCTAATTCTATTTTCCATGATGTAAATGCCTCAAATTGCATAATAGCTAGCTCTATGATCTGTTTTTCTTTCATTTTGTTCGTAGTTTATGTGTGTTCATGAATCATGAACAATCAAATATAATGAACAAAATTTGAATAGCATTATAATTTTCAAACTTTTTCAAAATTTCACCCTCACCTGAACCTTCACTTCCGATTTTTTGTTTCCTCTAATCTCCGAAAGTGTTCCTTCACTTATAACCTCTTTATTATCATAAACTGTTTGTGAATACCTTACCCAAAATTCTACATGTTTATTAAATGTATAATTGAGTAAGATGTAAAATCGTGATCCACTATCAAAATAAGCAGGAATAGCAAAAGCTCCGGAAACATCATTTTCATAGGCATAAATGCGTGCATCATATCCGTCGGTTTGAAAAATTGCATAACGTAAGATCGCAGCGAATGGCTTACCCGGCTTTTTGTAATGTATATCCTGATAAAGCAAATATCCTTTTTGATTGTTTTGTTCGGATTGAACATGAATAACTTCAACCCGATTTGCCAGCTTTAGGTGGGTTGTTACCTGATACGACATCGTAAATCGATAACCCGTATACTTGTTTCGAATCATATATTTCATAGCTACATCATTGCCGGTATTTTGCATGTTGTTTCGTTGAGAAACTCTAAAAAGTGCGTTCCATTTTTTTGAGGGAGTATACGTCAATTGCGTATTCACATCATGACCATGAGATGGAGCATCAACCTGGTAACGTAACCAGGCAAATTCAAAACGATCATAGCAACTTGTCAAACTGAGTGCATGTGGTAACTGAATCGTTAATCCCATATACAACCCCTTTTCATTGGATGCGCCCGATTCCGAAAATCCGGCGTTGAATGCATTTTGAAATCTGGCGGTGTAGCAGCGATGAACGGCAGTAAAGGTGATGGATGAATGAAGACTGATAAATACACCATTCAAAAAAGCAACGCTTCCATTTTTGTTTCGTGTACCTTCTCCAAAAAAATTAAAATTTTGAAAAATATAATTGTAATCAAGTCCGAGATTTGTATTTTTTGTTGATGCGCTGTTAAATTGATTGTCGGCTCTTAGTGTGGGTTTTAAAGTTAGGTTCAAATAATCGTGAACCCCTGTAAGCCCAATATGAAAGCGATTGGAATGATAAGAAAGGTTTGTTCCCAAAACAGTTTGATAAACGCTATGTTTATCATTTAGTTCCGCTATTGTTGCATGTATTCCTGTTTGTTGTAAAGAAGAAACAACGGAAGGATTTCCATTTTGTGTTGTATCAATAACATTGGCATCAATTGTTTTGCGTGAGTAAAACAGCGTAAGGAAGAATTTTTTCTGTCGTAAGGTTGTTGCTACACCACGCATGAATTTGTTTTCATCAACAGAAGAATATGGGCGAATGCCTTGTGCTGTTTTTTTTGCATACAAAATCGCAGAACTCTTACCAAATGAGGCTCCGTTCCATACCGTTAATCCCTGGCCGAAAGTTATCGTATAATCACCAACAACCAATGCTTGAATGCATTTTACGTGATGTAAAAAAAGGTGAGCAGAATAAAAGTCAAAACCATTGCGCATTTTTACAGGAAATGAATTGTCTGGTATTTTCTTTTTTAAAAAGGCTTCGCCCGCATCTTTTTCAGCAGTGAAACCTGCGCTTAAGTGGGTATTGAACCGAACCTGATAATGTGCATATAATTTTTGCGGGCTACCGATATATCGGGAGTTCGGATTTTTTTGAAAACTTTGCTTATCAATCGGGCGAAAGCCCGATTGTTTTTCAAGTACCTGTGAATATCTGAAAGTAAGAGTTTGTTCCACTTCCTTCCATGAATCTTTTTTGTGAAAATGAATCGTATTGAATGAATCATTTACATAAATGTAAGGAAGTAAACTGTGAATCACGTTTTGATCGAATCCATCTATGGTTTGTAATTCGAGAAGATGCATGAGCTTCCCGTTGTTTTCAATATGAGAAAAAAGTTGGTTGATTTGCAGGTCGGACAATAAGTTTAAATTTTGTAATTCTTCTTTTGTTGTATGATTGAGGTTGATGGGATGTTTGTGGTAATAGGCTAACAATTCAATAAGGGCAGAATAATCTGGCTCTTCCTGTTGTGTTTGTTGGACAATATCTTCTAGTTGTTGTTGAAAATCAACATTAGCTGAAGGTGCTGTGGTTTGGCCCCAGGAGTAGCATATAAAAAAATAACAGAACAGTGTCAATCTTAAACGAAGCAACATAAATCAAGTATTCATTTCAGGTAGGAAAATTACGGGTGCTCGCGGACAGTTTCCTGATTTTTTGAAAATGAATAAGAAAATCCAATTTGAGTAGTAAAACCAAGTGTTTGGTGGTAGTTTCCTCCAATGTCTATTTTTAGCTGATGCCGTTGGAACCCGACCCCATATGAGGTAAGGAAGGGTTGACTACTGATACCGGTTCGTAAAAAAAAGTGAGAAAGGACCTGGTATTCTATACCGGCTTTAAAGACGGGTTGTCGGCCCATATCTTTTTCTGTTTCAACTAATAGCATAAGTTGTTCTGCTGCCTGATAACAAAGTCCCAGTTGCATGATGGTTGGAATACGTTCTGTGCTGTTTTTTCCTGTTTTGGATCGTGTTGGATTATAAAGATGAGCCCCCAATGTTAGGTTCTTACGCAATTTTGTAAGGATACCCACCTCTCCGACAAGGGTTTTAAAATTTGTATTTCCTTCTGCAATGTGGGTAAAGAGGTAATCAAAGGCGATACCCATGGAGAAACTATTGGAGAAGGCTTTTGCAAATGAGAGGTTCAATTTGTTCTCGCTATAAGCGCTATATCCAAAATTGGTGAAGGCTGCCCCAAGTGTCCCTGTTTTAATAGGTAGGGTAAGGATGGCATTTCTAGCTCCCAGTTCTTTTATCAGAAAGCTGTTTTTGTAGTAAAATCCTGTGGAGGCGTGGCGGACAAATCCTAGTCCGGCCTGGTTATGAATTACACCCCATTCATCGCTAAGTGAAACAGAAGCCGAACCGAGTGCGGTAGAACGTGCCCCTGAAAGCAGGTACCCATTTTGAGCAAGGGCGCTAAAGTGAATACCAATGAAAATAAGAAGAACAAGCTTCTTTTTCATGGGGTGATTGCCCGTTTATTTACTCTTCCCCGTCAATTCGGAAGAACAGACGGGGTAAGAGTAAAAAAAAGGCATTTATCTTTCTTTGTTAGTTGGTTTTAAAATCAAATTTTACCTCTGAAAGCTCTTTATTAGCCTTCAGGATTTTATTCTTCAGGTTTTCTTTATAATCAACCACCTTTTTCAATAGTTCAGCATCTCCGGCAGCCAGGATCTGAACTGCTAAAATACCTGCATTTTGGCCACCATCAAGGGCTACCGTTGCTACTGGAATTCCCGGAGGCATTTGTAGAATGGAAAGAACTGAGTCCCACCCATCAATAGAAATAGAGGAACGGCAAGGTACGCCAATCACCGGAAGTGGTGAAAATGCGGCAACAACGCCTGGTAAATGAGCTGCTCCACCAGCACCGGCAATAATAACACGGATACCTTTTGCATGTGCATTTTTAGCAAATTCAGCCACTGATTCAGGTACACGATGTGCGCTTAATGCATTGATTTCAAAAGGAATTTTGAACTCATTTAAGATTTTAGCAGCCTCTTGCATGATTGGCATATCGGAGGTACTGCCCATGATAATACTAACTTTAGGGGTCATATGAATAATGATTTTAATTTAACGACGTGCAAAAATAGCTTTTTTAACGGTCATCAGCTCCTCTGTTTAAAATTTATTTAATTGTTTTGATAGCTTATTTTTTCTTATTTTCGTACTGTTAATACTGTTTCAGAAGATTATGTTGGTAATTAAGAATAAACCGTTCAGCGTTTTTTTATCGAGTAAAGAAATAAACCTGGCGGTAGAAAAGGTGGCTAATCAAATGAATACAGACTTTGCAGGGCAATCACCTTTGTTCTTAATCGTATTGAATGGAGCATTTATGTTTGCTTCGGATTTGATGAAAAAAATCACAATAGGCTGTGAGCTTTCATTTGTAAAGGTTTCCTCCTACGAAGGCATGTCAAGCACCACCAACCTGAAACAATTGATTGGACTGGTTGAAGATGTAAAGGGAAGAACCATTGTGATTATTGAAGACATTATTGATACCGGCATAACAATGGAAGGCATCCTGAATTATTTAAAACCAATGGGGCCAAACGATATTAAAATTGCAACATTGTTGTATAAACCAGAAGCATTTACAAAGACTTATAAAATAGATTACGTTGGCACCGAAGTACCGAACAAATTCTTAGTAGGCTACGGATTAGATTATGATGGAGAAGGACGTAACTTGCAGGATATTTATATTTTAGATAGCAAATAATTAAGACCTAATAAAAACTTCATTCATAAATTAAAAATTTCAACATATGCTAAACATCGTGTTATTTGGCCCTCCGGGCGCAGGCAAAGGCACTCAATCAGAAAAATTGATTGCAGAATATCAATTGGTACATCTTTCTACAGGAGATATTTTACGAGCTGAAGTTGCGGCGGGCACAGAGCTGGGGCAACAAGCAAAAAAATTAATGGATGAAGGAACATTGGTTCCAGATGAAATTGTAATTGAAATGATCAGCAACAAACTGGATCAAAATAAACATGTAAAAGGATTTATTTTTGATGGTTTCCCACGCACGGCAAATCAGGCAAGAGCGTTAGATAAATTATTAGCAGAGAAAAAAACATCGATCACCAAAATGATTTCGTTGAAAGTAACGGATGAAGAATTGATGAACCGTCTCTTAAAACGCGGACAAGAAAGCGGAAGAGCGGACGATCAGGATCAGGATGTAATTTTAAATCGTATCCAGGAGTATAATTTAAAAACAGCTCCTTTGGAGGATTACTACGAAGAACAAGGAAAGTTTGAAGCAATTGATGGAATAGGTGAGATCAACGAAATATTTTATGCAATCTCTTCTGTTATTAAAGAAGCAGAATTAAAAGAAGCATTCGCAAGTCCAAATGATGATGATTTTGAAGAGGAGGAAGAAGAAGAAGAATTGGTAGAATCGCAAGGAGAAGAATCTTTCCTTTCAAAAGCAACACATGCTGCAAAAGTAGTGAAAGAAGTGATTACAGGTAAAGTGCACGATATCCTACAATCGGTAGAAAAGAAAATAGCTGAAAAAGCTCCTGCTAAAAAGGCCGCTAAAAAAGCGCCAGCTAAAGCTGCGGCAAGCAAGCCTGCTAAAAAGGCTGCAAAGAAATCATCCTCCTCCGCTAAAGCTTCGGCTGCAAAGCCAGCTAAGAAAGCGCCTGCGAAAAAGGCTGCTGCAAAAAAATCAGCACCTAAAAAGGCAGCTAAGAAAGTAGTGAAAAAAGCTGCTAAGAAGGCTGCTCCTAAAAAAACAACGAAGAAAGTAGCGAAGAAGATTGTAAAAAAAGTTGCTAAAAAAATAGCTAAAAAGGTAACAAAGAAAGTTGCTAAAAAAGCAGCAAAGAAAGCAACTCCCAAAAAAGCAACAAAGAAAGTAGCGAAGAAGGTTGTAAAGAAAGTTGCTAAAAAGGCAGCTCCTAAAAAAAGTGCTAAGAAAGCAACAAAGAAAATTGTAAAAAAGGCCGCCAAAAAATCAGCTCCGAAAAAAGCAGGTAAAAAGAAAGGTCGTAAATAGATAACAAAAAGGCAGATGAATCATCTGCCTTTTTTATTTACATTAATGAACGAATATGATTAAAGCGCATCAAAATCATCATTAAAGAAAGTAGATGCATCATCAATTTGTGCTTTTTGTGCACCTTTTATAAAATCTTCAAATGCTTTCTTTATTTCCTTATCTTCCAATGCTTCGTAATCAAACACATTTGCGCCATAAATATAACCAAAGTGAATATCCACTTCTTCATAGCTGGCACAAGATGAACTCCATTTGGTGTTTTCTCTTGTAAAATCAACACGATACTGTTTGATCTTTGGCACATAAACAAGTTGAGCTCCTATTTTAAATACTTCTACAGCAATACCAACGGTAATTGTTTTATAATAATCTTTGTTTTTGTCAATACCAGCTCTCAATGCTCCACCTTGTTTTTCAAGGAACGATTTGAAACTGTTAAGTGCAGAACCTTCTCCAGCTGCAATATCCAGAATAAGGTTGATAAAATCTGCCGCGATTTCTACTCCTTTTGTTCTTCTTGAATAGGTTTGCGTATCCAGTTTTGAAGGCCCCATTAACGGAATTTTTGACAGCGCCAGCGACCATAACTCAGCATCTGTTTTATATTCAGGACCATATTTTGCCGCATACCTGTTGATATACGATGTTACAACGGTTGTAACCGAAATTAACAATGATTTTAATTGAGCTAACTTTGCTGTAATGATCGGATCCTGTAACAACTCAACTCCACAGATAAATTCAATCAATCCATCTTTATCCGCATATGGATCATCTCCTGCCTTTATTTCTCCTGGAAAATTTAAATCCGGATTGCTAAAAAAGTCTTTTGCTTCTTCAATCTGGATTTTTATGTTTCTCTTATCGAGTTGAACATCTGGCCTTTTTTTCGTTAATGTTGTCATGGGAAAATAAGTTTTAGTTTGCTCTACTCATTTGGCTTTTCGAGTTACGCCCCGGTTTTAGTATCTGTCCGGACAGATTCGTTGATTAACGTGGTGACCGCTCCACGTTCAAAAAAGAGGATACACATGCTGCTGTGAATACATACTCACAGAGCCGTTGATACGAGCCACCATTTTTGAAAAAGTAATAGCTATATCATTGAATAAAATTCGCCAAGAAAAATGCGTATGCGCAAGCTTTGTAAACGTGGGATTTTAGACGATCTGCAGAAAAAAGAGAATTGAAACTTCGAAAATAATGTTGTCTAAAATTTTACTTCATTGAAACAAATGTATACGAATCTATATCAATTCCAAAAAATTCATTTAAAAATAATTTTAATTCGTTCAAAAAAAACTTGCAAATCAATTGACAAAGAAAAAGTAGGGGAAAAGAATATACGATTATTTAAATTACCTGTTTAACCCGATTACATCTTGTCTTACTTCTCTTCTCCATTGCCTTCCATACCGTTTGTCGAGGTAGGCAAAAATGGTTTGATTGTATTCCACATGATTATCCTCTTTCGCATGGATGCATACTAAACCAGTCAGTTTAAGATCGTATTTCTTTTCGAAAACATCATCTGTTATAAGAGCAGAAGAGCCACCTTCACTACCTGATAAATATAATTTGATGTTTTTCTTTTGTATGTCTATGAGCGCTATTTTCCTGTTTGCTGAAGGCCCAGTTTCGATTTTGGAGTAGGACTTGTTGGTAAGAAGTATGTTGTTAATGGGTGCTCGCTGAGCAAATGAAAGTAGTACTTGTGATATAAGTAGAATGAAAAATATGAATTTTATGCTCATTGATTTATTTTTCTTTTGTCAACAAATATAAATCTTTATCATGTTCAAACCATCTTACGCTGCTTTAAACTCCCCTCGCCTAAAATCAGATAATCCTAAAATTCCCAAAAAATCCGTATTTTCGCGTAATTAAACGTGAACTAACCCTATGGATTCAAATTTTGTTGATTATGTGAAGATTTGTGGCCGTTCTGGCAAAGGCGGAAGTGGCTCCATGCACTTGCATCGCAGTAAGCTAACTGCAAAAGGCGGACCTGATGGTGGAGACGGTGGAAGAGGTGGACACATCATCGTTCGTGGTAACAAACAATTCTGGACACTTATCCATTTAAAATACCGTAAGCATGTGATCGCTGAACCTGGCCAAAATGGTGGAAGTGCACGTATGACCGGTGCCCAGGGTAAAGATGAAATTCTGGAGGTGCCATTGGGAACGATTATAAAAGATGCTGAAACCGGAGAAATAGAAGGGGAGATCACCGAAGACGGACAGGAAATCATCATGGTGCCCGGTGGTAAAGGTGGCTTAGGCAATGATCATTTTAAATCCTCAACCAATCAAACCCCGCGTTATGCCCAACCTGGTATACCCGGACGGGAAGAATGGAAAATCCTCGAGCTAAAAGTACTGGCAGATGTTGGATTAGTTGGTTTTCCAAATGCCGGTAAATCAACTTTACTCTCTGTAGTATCTGCTGCCAAACCAGAAATTGCCAATTACCCATTTACTACGCTTGTTCCCAATCTGGGAATTGTAAAGTACCGCGATTATAAATCATTTGTTATGGCTGATATTCCTGGTATTATTGAAGGTGCCCACGAGGGAAAAGGAATTGGATTGCGCTTTTTACGACACATTGAACGTAACTCTACCTTGTTGTTCCTGGTTCCTGCTGATACAAATGATATCATCAAAGAATATAAAATTCTGATCAACGAGTTGGATCAGTTCAACCCCGAGCTTCTTCATAAAAAAAGAATTCTGGCGATTTCCAAATGCGATTTGCTGGATGATGAATTGCTGACAGAGATAAAAAAAGACATTAAGAAAAGATTTAAAGAAAAAGATACTGTACCTGTTCTTTATTTTTCATCTCAAACAACGATGGGTATAACAGAGTTAAAAGATGAGCTTTGGAAACAGTTGAATAGTAAGGATAATACGTTTGACTATTAGGATTGATTTTAATTACCACTAATCTTGCTCAATGGACATTATTTCTTCCATAAAGAAACTGGATACTGAAATTTTTTTATTATTTAACAGCAAGCATACTCCTTTTTTTGATACGGTTATGGCAGCAGCCAGCGGAAAATTTATCTGGATTCCGCTATATGCCTTTTTACTGTTTCTTGTTTTTAGATTTGTTGGAAAGTACATTTGGCTGGTAGTGATTTCGGCAGTATTACTCATAGTAGCCAGTGATCAACTATCCGTTCATTTATTCAAAAATGTATTTCTTCGTTACCGCCCTTGTCATAATTTGCTTATTAAAGACATCATCCATTTAAATGGTAATTGTGGAGGGATGTATGGATTTGTATCCTCGCATGCTGCCAACACGTTTGCATTGGCCATGTTTCTGGCCCTTTTTTTTAAAAACAGGATAAATTATTTTGCTGTGTATATCTTTTTATGGGCGGCTTTTGTTTCCTATAGCCGTGTTTACAATGGTGTACATTACCCTGCAGATATAGCTGTTGGAGCGTTGCTGGGAATGCTAATCGGGTGGGGGACATATAAATTGTATCAGGCTGTCAATAGAAGGTTGCAGGCGCACGGAGTAGAATAGTTTTAAATTGCTGAATGTGTTATTCAAAATAACAATCAATGTCTAACTCACTTGCTGTTTCTAAAAATGAACCACCATCTTTCTACTATCTTCTTCGATGGTTGTTGGCCTGTATTTGCCTGGGCCTGTCAACCGGAATAGCCGCTGCAATTTTTTTAGCTTCCCTCGACATTGTTACCAATTTTCGGGAATCACATGTTTACATCATCGCGTTTTTGCCATTAGCCGGTTTACTCATTGGCTTGGTTTATCATTATTACGGAAGCAGTGTTGTTAAAGGCAATCATTTGCTCCTGGAAGAAATTCATTACCCCAAAAAAACGCTTCCGTTTATCATGACTCCTTTTATTTATATGAGTACAGTGATAACGCATCTGTTTGGTGGGTCAGCCGGAAGGGAAGGTACTGCAGTTCAGATGGGAGGAAGCATAGCTGATCAGTTTGCCCGTTTTTTCAAATTTGATGTAACGGACCGTAAACTCATTTTAATTGCCGGTATTGCCGGTGGTTTTTCGGCAGTATTTGGGACACCACTTGCAGGTATTGTCTTCGGTTGGGAAGTAGTGAATATCGGAAAAATAAAAAATAAAGCAATTCTCCCAAGTATTATAACAGCCATAATAGCTGATTTTGCATGCAAGCAGTGCGGTATAGAACATACACACTACACCATTTCATTTGTACCTGAAATTAACTGGCAGGGAATTTTACTCGCAGTAACTGTCGGTATTTGTTTTGGTGCAGTTGCACGTTTTTTTGCATGGTCCTCTCATCAATTAACTGCTGTATTTAGTAAACTAATTCCATTCCCTCCTTTGCGACCTTTTATCGGTGGAATTATATTGATTGTTTGCATATGGAGTTTGCATACAACAAAATATATTGGTCTTGGTGTTCCTACTATTGTTGCTGCATTTAACCAGCAATTACCAACCTGCGATTTTGCGATAAAATTAGCATTAACTGTATTAACCTTGTCGGCTGGTTTTAAAGGTGGAGAAGTTACACCGTTATTTTTTATCGGAGCAACACTTGGTAATGCATTATCCTTAGTTGTTCCGCTACCTACGGGGTTGTTGGCAGGAATGGGGTTTGCAGCGGTATTTGCCGGAGCTGCCAATGCACCGATCGCTTGTATCATTATGAGTATAGAATTATTTGGAATAGAGGCCGGAGGATACATGACCATTGCCTGCATTTTCGCGTCGATGGTTTGTGGCAAAAATGGGATCTATAATTTTCAAAAGAAAAAGTAAGTCGGTCGAAAGAAATAATTAATACCAACCTACCAAAAACATAACAGTTGTTATTCTATAAATACCTATTTTAGTAATGCATTCGATTTATTAATTATTACTAAAAATGAAAAAAATACCCCATATCTTAATTGTGTTCACTGCACTAGCCAGTGTATGTTTATTTTCCTCCTGGGGAACCTTTGGACATGAACACATCAATCGTGCTGCTGTATTGGCACTTCCGGATTCTATGCGTTCCTTTTTTTTTAATCATATTGATTACATCACTCAGGAATCTACCGTTCCGGATCTTCGTAAATATACCATGCTGGATAAAACAGAAACACCAAGGCATTACATTGATTTGGAAAAGTTTGGGCCAATAGATAGTGTTCCTAAAAGTTATGCAGAAGCAACCTTAAAATACAAACCAGAGTTTTTGAATGAGTTTGGAATTTTACCCTGGTACATTCAGGATATGATGGAAAAACTCACAAAAGCGTTTAAAGGAAAACGAAAAACAGAAATCCTTTTTTTAGCAGCCGATCTGGCTCATTACATTGGCGATGCACACATGCCGTTGCACACGAGTATTAATCATGATGGACAATTGACCGATCAGCGTGGAATACATGCATTGTGGGAATCACGGTTACCTGAAATGTTCGGATCCTATTACGATTATCATGTTAAAAGTGCTATCTATATTAAAGATATACAAAAGCATACATGGGATTTAGTTTTGAATTCATTCAAACTTGCTGATACCGTTTTGTTAACCGACAGAAACCTTCGGGCAACAATGGCAAAAGAGAAAATATTTAAGTTGGATGAAAAAGGAGCGATTAAAAAAAATAAATTCAATCAGAATATATTTACAGATGATTATTCGGAACAATATCATGAAGCATTGAATGGCATGATCGAAAAGCAGATGCGTGCCGCCATCATTTGCACCAGTAGCTATTGGTACACCGCTTGGGTAAATGCCGGGAAACCTGATTTAGGTGATCTGGACCCTGCCTATGTGACCCAAAAAAATGAAGCGGAACTGCTTGATGCATTACGCTTACTGAAATACGGAAAACTTACCGGAATAGAAAGTGAAAAGGAGTTTTAGATTTCGCAAATCAAACAAACTCTTTCCTTAACTTTGTGCATCTAAAAACCATTGCAATGTTTAAACGTTTCCTTATCCTTAGTTCTTTTCTTTTTACATCAGTTATTTTTGCGCAAACAGTTGAACGCCCCAAACTAGTCGTGGGTATTGTTATTGATCAAATGCGTTATGATTACATCTATCGTTTTTGGGATAAATACAGTTCCAATGGTTTTAAACGATTGGTAAATGAAGGCTTCTTTTGTAAGAATACAAATTACAATTATGTACCAACATACACAGCTCCTGGCCATGCTTCTATATACACCGGAACCACACCTGCAGTCAATGGCATTATTGCAAACGATTGGTTTGATAGAAAAGTAGGAAAGAATATCTATTGTGTTACAGATAATAAGGTTAATAGTGTTGGCAGTAATGCTGAGGAAGGAAAACGATCACCCGAAAACCTTTTGACTACAACCATTACAGATGAATTGCGACTGGCAACCAATAAGCAATCAAAAGTGATTTCCATTTCCTTAAAGGACAGAAGCGCTGTATTGCCAGGTGGCCATATGGCGAGTGCGGCTTATTGGTTTGAAGGAATCTCTGGTAACTTTATTTCAAGTACATACTACATGAATGAATTGCCAAAATGGGTGAATGAATTTAATAAACGTCAGTTAGCTAAAAAATATTTAAGTGAAGATTGGAAAACACTGTTACCAATAGATGAATATACGGAGAGTATACAGGACGATTATGCATTTGAAAAAAAATTTGTAGGTGAAGAAAAACCAATCTTCCCTCATCGTTTGCCTGACTTAATTCAAAAGAATGGTGGTTTTACGATGATACGTACCACTCCTTTTGGAAATAGTTTTCTAAAGGATTTTGCAATCGAAACAATGGTGAATGAGAACTTAGGAAAATCCACTGCACCTGATTTTATGGCGATCTCGTTCTCTTCAACCGATTATGTTGGACACGCATACGGTCCCAATTCAATTGAGTTAGAGGATACGTATTTGAGATTGGATAAAGAGATTGCTGACCTGCTTGATTTTATAGATGCGCAGGTAGGTAAAAAAAATGCTTTGGTGTTTTTAACATCCGATCATGGAGCAGCAGCCATACCGGCGTATTCACAGGAGGTGAAACTGCCGGCTGGATATGTAAATGAAGATAAAATAACGGATACACTAAAAAAATATTTAACAAACAATTACGGGGCGCCATTGGTGCTAAAATACTTTAATCAGCAGGTATACCTGGATCATAAAGCAATTGAAGCAAAAAAATTAAAGTTAGACGATGTACAAAATAATGCAGCAAAATTTTTACAAAGCTTACCGGATGTAATGGAAACATTGACAGCTACAGAAATTGCTAAAACCTGTTTTGTTGAAGGTTCAAAATCATTGATGCAAAGAGGGTATAATGCCAAACGCTCGGGAGATATTTTAGTAAATTATTTACCCGGTTATGGCGAATACCACGCAACAGGAACTTCGCATGGTGCACCTTTCCCTTACGATACACATGTACCCTTAATTTTTTATGGATGGAATATTTCTGCAGGAAGTACTGTGAGACCTGTTGTAATCCCTGATATTTCGGCAACATTAGCAATGTTGTTAAGCATTCAGTTTCCAAGTGGATGCACCGGCAAACCAATTGAAGAGGTTTTTCGGAAGTGAATTATTGGTGATCTATAACTATCCGATAAACTCTTGTTTGACATGAGCACCATCACAAAAAGGTTTGTTGGCAGAATGACCACAACGACACAGTGCAGTCTTTTTATCGATTGTTTTTTGATTACCTGTACTATCCCTTATAATGATATTCCCTTGAATTAATAGGGGGCCGTTGGTTGTTACTTCTATAATAGGGTAGGTGGGCGGTTTTTCAGTGGATGCATCCTTTAAGCTAAGTGCTCCGGAAGGGCAATTGTTTACCTGTTCGCGAATGCGTTCAGAAGTTGCTCCTTTCATATTCACCCATGGGCGTGCAGTTGGGTCAAACACATCTTTTAACTCTTTCCAGCACTTCTTCGAGTGAATACAAACATGTGGCTTCCAAATAACCGTAATGTCGTCGTTGCTGTATGTTTTTGTGATCTCTTTCTCCATCGCAACTATCTATTTTTTCATTTTGCTAAATGCTTCCGTGAACCAGAGCAATTCTTTTAATAAAGCAGCCGCTTTTTTGTCTGTGGCTTCCTTATTTGCTGTTGCATTTCCTTCATCATCAAAACTGTTTTGTACCGTAGGCACAGGAAACGGAGGAGCAACAGGTACAGCCCTTATTTTTAGAAAAATGGTTTGAATCAATGCTAATGCATTCACACCTGCAAAGCCACCAGCTGAAACACTTGCCAAACCAATAGGTTTATGATACCATTCGTCGTACAACAAATCAACAGCGTTTTTTAAACTAGCCGGGTAGCCACCATTGTATTCTGGGAATACAACAATTACCGCATCGGCAGTTTTAATTTTTTCAGAAAATAGTTTTTCTTTAGCACCAGGATTCGGCATGTGAGAGAGACGTTCTTCCAAAACAGGGAAATTAAATTCTTTCAAATCCAATATTTCACAAGTACCTAGTTTGTTTTCATTGATATATTTTTCAAAGTATAATGCTACTTTATGGCTTTGACGGCCAATTCGAACACTCGAGGATATAATGGCGATGTGTCGCATATTTTTTAGCTTAGTATGAATAATAAATTTATATTTTCTTTAAAATTTCTTCTGTCTTACCTAACATATCATCCGTATAATCCAAATGTGTTACAAAACGTATGGCTTGTTTTCCAAAACCAGAGCTTTTTATACCGGCTGCAGCTAATTTTTCTACATAGGCTTGTGCTTGTATGTCTTTCTTCAGGTTAAAAATAACAATGTTGGTATATACTGGAATCACATTGTCGACATAATCCAACTTGCTTACTATTTTTTCCAATAGCTTAGCACGTTGGTGATCTTCTTTCAAACGCTCTACATGATTGTCAAGTGCATAAATACCTGCGGCTGCCAGGTATCCGGCTTGACGCATACCTCCACCAAAAACTTTTCTAACCCGGCGCGCCTTTCTAATAAATTCTTTGTTTCCTAACAAAAGTGAACCAACCGGTGCTCCCAATCCTTTTGATAAACAAATGGAAATAGAGTCGAATAGTTTTCCCAGATCTGCTGGCGAATAATTGTTTTCTACAATGGCATTAAATACACGTGCTCCATCCAGGTGATAATTCAATTGATGTTTTTTGCATATGTCTGATAGCTCTTTCATTTGTTGCAATGAATAATAACTACCTCCGGCTTTATTTCCCGTATTTTCGATGCTTACAAGGGTGGTACGTGTCATCCAATCATATATAGGTTTGATATGCTCAACAACTTGCTGTGCAGAAATTCTGCCTTCATCACCTTGTATTAATTGTGCCTGAACGCCAGAGTTGGAAGCAATACCACCACCTTCGTAATTGTAAATATGCGAAGTAACATCACACAACACTTCATCGCCGGGGCGTGTATGCACATTTATTGCGATCTGGTTTGTCATCGTACCTGATGGGCAAAACAAAGCGGCTTCCATTCCAAATAATTTTGCTGCTTTTTGTTCCAGGGCATTAACTGTTGGTTCTTCTCCAAATACATCATCACCAACTTCGGCTTTAAACATAGCTTCCAACATACCTTGGGTAGGCTTGGTTACAGTGTCACTTCTTAAATCAATTATCATGTGTATGCTTATTTATAATTTTCGTGCAACCATTAATCCATCACGGATGGGGATCAATTGGTGCTCCACACGTTTATCTTCATGAATTTTTTTATTGAACTCATCAATTAAAACTGTTTCTCTGTCATTGTTTTTTTGTGTATCCAATACTTTTCCACTCCAAAGCACATTGTCTGCGATGATATATCCACCCGGACGAACACGATCAAATACCATATCATAATAGGTGGAATAGTTTTTTTTGTCGGCATCAATGAAAACCAGATCGAATGTTTCTTGTATAGTTGGGATAATCGTTAGCGCATCGCCGATCAAAAGGTTAATTTTATTGGCTAAACCAGCTTCCTGGAAATAGGAGCGAGCCATTTTTTCTAATTGTTCATTGCTATCGATGGTATGTAGTTTACCTCCTTCTTGTAGCCCCTGAGCGAGGCATATGGCAGAATAACCGGTATAGGTGCCAATCTCCAGAATTTGTTTGGGTTGTATCATTTTGCTGATCATACTCAAAAAATTTCCTTGCAGATGGCCGGATAACATCCGTGGACTCAATACTTTTAAATGTGTTTCACGATTTAATTTTTTTAACACATCGCTCTCCGATTGGGAATGCGACAGTGCATAGGCTTCAATTTTTTCGTCAATAAATTCCATTGGAGGTTTTCGTTTTTCAGAAAACGAAAATACGGAATATTTTTAAATAGGATTGCAGTAAGAAGAGTACTAAATTTCAATCGGAGGAAGTTTGGCTGCGTCAGTTCGGGCGGAGTTGAGAACTTAACAACTTATACCAACCACCAATACATCATCACGTTGCTTTGCATCGGCTTTCCAATTGTCAAATGCTTGTTCGAGCTTTTTTTCTTGTTCATTCATACTAAGCCCTTGAATATCGTTTAGTAGTTTTTCGAATTCTCTGGAACCAAAACGTTTGTTTGCTTCTCCCCCTGATTGATCGCAAAAACCATCAGTCAGAAAATAAAGTGTCTGATGTTCCTGATAAGAGATTTTTTGTGAAGTATATACTTTAGCCCCCTGATGCTGGGCACCACCAATGGAAAATGGATCCCCTTTTATTTTTTGTAAATTTCCGTTACAGATATACATGTGATGACGGGCGCCGGTAAAATGAATTTCTCTCGTTGTTTTATCAATGCAGCAGATGCTCATATCCATCCCATCGTATTGGTTACTATTGCTGTGCTGATGAAGGGCCTGAATTATTTTTGCATCCAAAAGTTCGGCAATTTTTTTGGGACACGTTATTTTTAATTCATTTACAATTTCATTGAGGAGCGTATTTCCAATCATCGACATGAAGGCACCGGGTACGCCATGCCCTGTGCAATCAGCTACAATAAAAACGGTTTTATTATTTTGAGAAGAGCACCAGTAAAAATCACCACTTACAATTTGTGCCGGTCTGTATAAAATGAAAAAGTTTTCTGATAATAGATTTGAAAGATCCTCGGGGTCTGGTAAAATAGCATCCTGAATGCGTTTGGCATAAACGATACTATCTGTTATCATCACATTGCTTTTTTCAATTAAACTGTTTTTTTCTTCTATTAGATTTAACGCTGTTTGCAATTGATCGTTTGCTCTCTTTTTTAATTTGTAACGATTAAACATTAAAATAGCTACAATCATTAATAGCACAAAGCCAGCAAAAATTCCAATACTAATTGTTTGTTGATTTTCGAGTTCATTTTTCTTTTTAGTAAGTTCCAAATGTTGGATATCCTCATTTTTTTTCAATAGTTCAATTTCCTTTTCTTTTTTCTCCGTTGTATACTTGGTATTCATTTCTGCAATCAATTTACTATTCTCTTTATTGAGGAGGCTGTCTTTTGTGTCAGAAAATAGTTTGAAATAATCAAATGCCTTTTTAAAATTTCCCATTTCTTCATACAACGCTGCCAATTGTGTGTACGATTCACGTAACATGGAAGTAGCACCGGCTTTTTCTGCAACAGCTGATGCATCCAGAAAATACTTTTCCGCTTCATTGTATTGTTTCAACTCTTTTTTATACACCCTAAATTCATAAGTGCATACGCATACAAGTCCATAAACCCATTCGCTTTGGTAACATTGTATCCTCTTAACCCCAATACCATGGCTTTTTCATAGTTCTTTAACCGAACATGTAACTGTGTGAGGTTAACCAGTGAGCTTGAGATCCCAAAGGGATCTTTCAGTTTGTCGGCAATTTTTAAGGATTGTTCGTAGTAAATTAATGCAGAGTCATTTTTTTCAAGTGCTGCATAAACCTGTCCTATGTTCAATAACGAATTGAGAAGTGCTGACTGATCATTGGCTTTTTGTTCTGCAACTGCTGCTTTATGAGAATATTCAAGTGCTTTGGGATAATTTCTTTGATCCAAATAAAGGTTTCCAATATTTCCTAAAAACCAATATTCATATTTGGTTTTTTTTAATCGTTCTTCAATTGCCAAACCTTTTAAGTAATAATCAAGACCTTTCGCATGTTTTCCCATATAACATTGCAGGTTCCCCAGTAACAAATAAGAAAGTGACATGGATAAGGAGTCCTTCGTTTTTATCCCAATAGCCAAGGCTGAATCAACCAGTGAACAGCCTTCAGCATATTTACCTTTACGGCTTAATACATTCCCTTCCATGTTATAGGTTCTGGCCAATGCATAGTCATACTTAATTGCTTTTGCTTGTTTGCGAGCAAGTTTTACATAAATATCCGCTTGTTCATAATCCCCTTTGTTGATATAGTTTCGGGCGGTTTCAATGTTTTTATTTATGACCGCTGTATCGCTTGATAAGAATTGTGTTGAAGCACCTGACGGGTGTTTGTTAGTGATACTCGTTTGTGAAACAAGTTGAGTGGTATAAAAGAGGAGGAGACTTGAAAGAAAGAGAGCCGTTTTCAAAATCAAGTGGTTTTGATCATTAAACGAAATTCTACTGAAATGGTTTCTTTTTTAAGCAGATAGGAGATTCTTCCGAAAGTCTCTGGAAAAGCTTCTATTCTTCGGTACTGATAATTTCCTGCACCCGGCCTACCTGACGGTTATCCAAAATAACTTTAATGCCCCTGGAATGAAATGCAGCGCTGGTTAGTATCCATTTTACCTTACCACGGGTACGCTTTCCGGTACGTTGATCTTTTTTCAATACAACATCTACTTCCATTCCTAATTTAATGTTTTCGCGGTACATGTTGGGTGTTCGTGGGGCATTTAAATTCATGAGGTAAAGGTAGGATTATCTCGGATACTCCACCCTCACATGATAAATATTCATTAATTTTTTTTTGAATATTTTTTTCAATGTGTTTATATCTTTGAATGTAATATCAGCATTTACAAATTGGTTTTGTTCAATTTGTGAGTTGATAATGCGTTCCACCAGGTTGTCAATGCTTTCAACATCATAGGTTTTTAAACTCCTGGATGCAGCTTCTACCGAATCGGCCATCATGAGTACAGCTGTTTCTTTTGAGAAAGGAATTGGCCCTGGATAATGAAAACGTGATTCATCAATGGGTTCATGTGGATATGCTTTCTTATATGATTGGTAAAAATAAGCTGCAATAGTGGTTCCATGATGGGTACGGATGAAGTCAATAATTTGATCCGGAAGATTATGTTTTTTCCCGATTTCAATTCCTTTGATAACGTGGCTAATAATGAGCATCGCACTTTCATCAAAACTCATTTCATCATGTGGATTCATTCCACTTGCCTGATTTTCTATAAAATAATTAGGCATTTCCATTTTTCCAATATCATGATACAAGGCCCCTGTACGCACGAGCAAAGCATTCCCGCCAACAACATACATGGCTTCCTCAGCAAGATTGGCTACCTGTAAGGAGTGTTGAAATGTTCCGGGAGCCCTGGAAGCTAATTCCCGTAATAACTTCCGGTTGGTATCGGATAATTCCAACAAGGAAACATCAGAAATAAATCCAAACAGCTTTTCAAAAACAAAAATCAAAGGATAAGAAAACAAGGTTAGCATGGCGCTGATTCCAAACCATGCAAAATCCCAACTCGAAATAATTTCTTTACCTCCTTCCTGAATAATGGTAATACCAATATACGCGACGCTATAGGTAATAAAAATAAGTGCTGCAGATATAAAAATCTGTGAACGGTTACGCATATTAACAATGCTAAACACAGCAACCATTCCACCAAGCGATTGAACAAAAGCAAACTCAAACCGGTTGGGTGCCATTACTGATATAATAAGAACCGTAATGAGGTGCACAAACAAAGCAATACGCGTATCATAGAAGGCCCGTATAATAATAGGGAGAATACAAAATGGTAAAAAGTAAATGCTAAACCCTTGTGTATTCAATGCCAGCCTCGTCATAAGTACCTGAAGAATAACCAGGATAAGGATGAAGGTAATCTTAGAGTTATCAAGGAAAATATCATTTCTGAAAAAAGCCAGAAAACACATAAGTACCGCAACACAACAGGAAACAATAACGATTTGCCCGATGAAAATATACATGTAACTGGAAGTATCTTCGGATTGCCCTTCGTATTCAATCTTTAAGGATTGTAATATTTGAAATTTTTTTGCATCAACAATTTCACCTTTGGATACAATACTTTGATCTTTCAAAATAATATCACGGGAAGGAGAGATATCCTCAATGGATTGTTTCAGCACCTTATCGGTCGTGCTTTTATCATAAAACACGTTGTGCGCAATGCTGTTTTCCAGCAAAGGCAAAAGAAATTTGCTGTCACCCGAATACTGATGCTCACTCAGGCTTAGTTTTATGTAGTCGTAAGCTGTTTGTACAGTATAAAAATAGTTAAGATCATGCTCTTCTGCGAGGTTGTTATACAAAACGAAAATAGAGAAATCACCATTTTTGTTTTCAATTGCTGCAGATGTCTCTATGATACCTTTCGAATAAATGGAATCAATGATTCTTTTCCCAAGTAAATGGGTTTTTTCTTTTAAATCTTTGCTTTTTTTATTGTCCCATTTTGCTTCAAACTCCTCTTTATACTGCCCTTTTTTTATCGCAACAATTTTGCTGTTGTA
>DAORKB010000017.1:0-25963 GCA_035439365.1 Bacteroidia bacterium | reverse complement strand
AAATTTACAGGAGGCAGGAAGCTATTAAAGATTTGAGTGAGAAACTGGAATTCAATCAACAGTTTATTGCAACCGGAATTTCGGACAAAGAAAACAGTCAGGATAAAGATATAATTAAAGACTGGTTGAATGAAGAACTGCATTATTACACCCCCTTTTTTAAATTCTTATCCGTGGCGCTACCCATTGCCACTTTAACGGCAATGACGCTAACAATATGGAATATAATTGATTCCACCCTTTTCACCATCCTTTTTTTTGTACAGTTGGGGGTAGTTGGGAAAAAACTAAAAAAAACAAATCAAATACATAATCAATTAAGTCGCAGATTAAACACGGTAGAAAAATACTCGTCCATCATCCAACTTATTGAAAAAGAAAATTTCAACTCCCCCCAATTAATTGAATTAAAGCAGCAATTGGTGGGTCATGGAATTAAGGCTAGCGCACATATTAAAGAACTAAAAAAATTGGTAGATCTTTTAGATGCCCGATTGAATCTTATTGTTGCTCCCGTGGTAAATGGAATTTTTCTTTTCGATATAAACATGATGTGGAGAATTGAAAAATGGAAAATTCAACACAAGGATGATTTTTTAAACTGGATCTCCGCCATTGCCGAATTTGATGCATTTGTGAGCCTTGGCATGCATGCTCATAACCACCCTGATTATTGCTATCCGGTTGTTGAATCTGAGAATTTTATCCTACAAGCCGAACAAATGGGACACCCATTGATCTTGAGCAATAAGCTTGTTAAAAACAATTATACCCAACAGGGATTTGGCAAAGTAGATCTACTCACCGGTGCCAATATGGCCGGAAAAAGCACATTTCTTCGAACAATCGGAGTTAATCTAACAATGGCCATGATCGGATCACCCGTATGTGCACAGAAATTCACGTTCACTCCCATCCTGCTTTTTACCAGCTTACGAACCAATGACTCGCTTCAGGAGAATGAATCTTTCTTTTATGCAGAATTAAAACGTTTACAATTACTCATGAAATATTATGAAAACGGACAACATGTTTTCTTTTTATTGGATGAAATTTTAAAAGGAACAAATTCAAAAGACCAACACGCGGGTTCCGAAGCGCTCATCAAAAAAATAGTTCGCCTCAATGGTGTTGGTATTGTTGCAACTCATGATGTGGAACTTTCCATACTGGAACAACAACTACCACAAAACATTCGAAATTTATGCTTCGAAATAACGATCAAGGAAGATAAATTATCATTTGATTATACATTGAAAAATGGTGTCTGTGCAACCATGAATGCATCTTTTCTAATGAAACACATGGACATTACTTAGTTATTTTGAAGAGTTATCGTGTTTTTGGAAAGCAAACGATGAATATCTTTTGAAATTTTATTTGTGAATTGTAATTGCTCCGTTACAGCTTTTAGTAATACACGTTGTTCTCCATTTTTTTCACTTTCACCCAATATTTCCGTCTCCTCTAGAATGTATCGCACTTCCTCTTTGATTGGAAATGCAGAAGCACTATTCATCACTCCTGTTTCGATAGACGCCAATGTATCTTGTACAATAGCCGTGTAATGCGGATTCTCAATTTTATGCTTTAGCAAAGGAAGATACGAGGCCAATGTTGATGTATGCGATAAAAACAAATGGTTATTCACTACCATATTATAAATTTCCGGTCCTTTATGTTGCTTATTTTCTGGCTCTGAGAGCATACGCTGAAACGCATCTGATAAATTAGCCAAAGCAACATACGCTTCCTTCCTTAACAGTTTATAATAAACCACCTCCATTAAATCATTTTTAAACGACTCGGTCACATACTTAAAATAAAAAGCATTAGCTCTCAAGCAGCTTTTGATTAACGATCCCATTTGTTCTTTTTCCCACTTTGGTGGAATAACTCGAGTAGCTATAAAAGCCAGTATGGAACCAATAGCAGTATCAATTAAACGGTCAATCATTAACCGGTTAAAATCATCCGTCTTCATCAGATAAAAAGAAATCAATAAATACACAGTCATCAATGCTACAAAAGGCAGGTAATTTATTCTCATAAGACTATACGCTCCAACCATTGCAAACACCATAATCGCAATCAAGAGGTACTCATTTTTGATAAAAAATAAAACAATTGCTCCAGCTACAATACCGATAAATGTTCCCAACAAACGCTGTATATTTCTTTTCTTCGTAAGACTATACGCTGGTTTTAAAATAACGAGGATGGTTAACAGGATCCAATAATTATGGCCAAATGGTAAAAAACTAAGCATTAAATACCCAGCCAACATTGTCAGACAAACACGTAACGAATAACGAAATATATTTGAATTAAAATTCAAATTCGATAAGAACGTTTCCAGCGTTATCTCTGTTGAAGTAATGAATTTATCCCTGTTTACATCTTCATCAATCGCAGCATTAAACTCAGGATTGTAACTGGTATACCGATGCATGATTTGAATGCGGTTATAGATCGATTTAATGCTTTCTATTACCTGTTCTAAACTTAAAAGTGTTTCCCGATTCACATCATTCAAAAAACGCGACCGGTAATTGTTAAAATGTTCCTGCAAATCTGAAATTGCCATTTTTGTTGTATCATTTGCAACGGATTTATTTCCGCTTTGCATAGCCACACCAATAGACTCTAATTCCGAAGCAATAACATCAATTGTTTGTTTGAATGATTGTAGTATATCTTCTTCAACAATTTCATGTAAGGATTTATAATTAATGTGCGATGCCATGATTTGTTCAAACAAATCTACCGTATCCGTAAAAATGGCAAGTAGCGTTCTGCCTTTGTGTGTAGACTCTCTAACAATACTTCTCGTTTTAAACAACACTTCACGCACCAGGTTCTGTTTCGTATGTAAATCGATCTGACAATCGATTAAATGCAGGTAATTTTCATCATAGCCCACGTTACGATCATACATTAGTGCTTTATAATGCATGTACTTTGCCGTAGATAAAATAGTATCGCCAATAACTTGTTGTGCAAGCTTGTATGGTTGCAAACGACTTATACCAAGACTAAAAAAGAAATACCAAACACCTCCAATGAACACATAAATTGAGTTGAGCAAAATCATTGTTGACGTATTGTGATCATCAATGTGAAGGATCATGATCACTAATCCACCAATGCCAATAGATGTGGCACGGGCTCCATAAATTCCTATCATGGAAAATAAGAAACTAAAAATAAGCAGTTCCAGTGCAAGTAACCAATGAAAATGAACACTAAATCCGGTAAGCAGTGTTATTGAAGTAATAATGCCGATGGAAATAAGCATGGCATTTTTTCGATGATTCAAAGGACCCGGACCATCGCATAAACTTGTGCAAAGAACCCCTAAAGCGGTAGTAATTCCTGCCCTAATATTTCCTATCATCGAAAATGCAATGATGGGAATCATGATGCCTAGTGTCATGCGTATTCCTTCTGCAACATAATAGCTCGTGGAGAATTGTTTATATGATTTAACAAAATCTTGCATAGCTATTATTGAATTTCACACGATTGATCCGCTAAAGGCAGACCATTATTTTCCAAATTTATTTTTTAACGCCGCAAGCTGAGAAGCAAAATCTGATAATACTTCCCCCTCTTCCTTTTTCTTCCCATTAGTCGATGCTTTTGAGGTTGAAGAGCCCGCCTCGCTTTTCATAGATAAAGCTATTCGTTTACGTTGTACATCTACTTCTGTAACCGTAACCTGTACTTTTTGTTGAACTTTTACCACCTTATTCGGATCGTCAATAAACGTATCCGAAAGCTGACTGATATGCACCAAACCATCCTGATGCACACCAATATCCACAAAGGCACCAAAATTAGTCACATTCGTTACGATCCCTGGTAAACGCATCCCTACCCTCAAATCTTTTATTTCGTGTACGCTATCATCAAACTTAAAAACCTCAAATGACTTTCTGGGGTCACGACCCGGTTTATCCAACTCCGACATAATATCCATCAATGTTGGAATTCCAACCTTATCTGTTTCATAGCTTTTTAAAGTGATTCTCTTTCTTAACGCTTTGTCTGCCATTAACTGATCAATAGTAGCACTTAAATCACTTGCCATCTTCTCAACAATAACATAACTTTCCGGATGCACTGCACTTTTATCCAGTGGATTCTTGCCGTTCGCAATTCTTAAAAAACCTGCCGCCTGCTCAAATGCTTTTTCACCCATACGTGGTACTTTCAATAAATCCTTTCTGGATTTAAACGGACCGTTTTCATTTCTATACTCAACAATGTTTCTGGCTAGTTGCGGTCCCAATCCGGATACATATGTCAGCAATTGCTTACTGGCTGTGTTCACTTCCACTCCCACTTTATTCACACAACTTTCAACCACTTCATCTAATTTTTTCTTTAAAGCATATTGATCCACATCGTGCTGGTACTGCCCCACACCAATTGATTTTGCATCAATCTTTACCAGTTCTGCCAGCGGATCAGCTAAACGTCTACCAATGGAAACCGCACCTCTAACTGTTATATCCTTATCCGGAAATTCTTCTCTTGCCACATCTGAAGCGGAATAGATAGAAGCTCCACTTTCATTCACCATTAAAATATTTATATCTTTTGGTAAGCCTTCAATTCCTCTTACAAAATTTTCTGTTTCTCTTCCGGCTGTTCCATTTCCGATTGCAATGGCTTCCAAATTGTGTTTCATACACAATTTTAAAACGGTATCCTTGGATTGAAAAATTTTATTTTGTTCATGTGGATAAATCACCGTGTCTTCCAAAAGTTTTCCTTGCTTATCCAACGCAACCACCTTACACCCTGTTCTAAATCCAGGGTCTATCGCCAATATCGCTTTTTGCCCAAGCGGAGATGCCAACATCAATTCCCGTAAGTTTTCTGCGAATACCTGAATTGCTTTTTCATCCGCCAATTCTTTTGTCAGCATACGCATTTCACTTTCAATCGAAGATTGCATCATTCGATTGTAAGAATCCTCAACAGCCAGTTTAACTTGCTCTGAACACTCATTGTTTGCAGTCAAAAATTGCTTTTGCAAAATTTCCAATGCATCCGTTTCAGCTGGTGCGATCTCAATGCTCAACACTTCTTCACTCTCTCCCCTTCTGATAGCAAGCAATCGGTGAGAAGGACAACTCATCAAGCGTTCCTCCCATTCAAAATAATCTTTAAATTTTTCTCCCGCTTCTTCTTTTCCTTTCAGCACTTTACTTTTTATAGTTGCCGATTGTTTAAACAAATTTCTGATCGATTCGCGTGCTTCTGCATTCTCATTGATCCATTCTGCAATAATATCGCGTGCCCCTTCTAACGCTTCATCCGACGACTTAACCGACTTCTCTTCGGAAATAAACTGACTTGCTTCTGCTTCCAGATTAATTTTTCCTTGTTTAAAAATAAGCTCTGCCAAAGGCTCCAATCCCTTTTCTCTTGCAATCGTTGCACGTGTTCTTCTCTTTGGTTTGTATGGTAAATAGATATCTTCCAATTGAGCCATGGTTTCTGCGGCTCTTAATTGCTCAATCAACTCTGGTGTTAGTTTACCCTGCCCTTCTATAGACTCCATAATAACTTCACGGCGCTTTTCCATAGCACGCAAGCGTTCAATTTCATCCCGCACGTTTGCTACCTGTACTTCATCCAAACTGCCTGTCATTTCTTTACGATACCTTGAAATAAACGGTACCGTAGCTCCTTCATCAACTAGACCAACAGTTGCTTCTACTTGTTTTTCCGAAATACCTAATTGCAGTGCAATTTTCTTAAAGAATACTTTTTCCGACATAAAAATTCAAATTACGATTTACACGACTTTCCAACTCATGCTATTTGCTACTTGAATTATAGCAAAGCGATGATCTGCCTATGGCAGCTGATTATTACAAATATAATTATCTTACTTTGGTGGAAAGGATAATGTTTTCAACATCTTTACACAAATTTTGTTGAAAATAATCTGTGTGATTTTCTATTTTTTTATTACATTAAATAAAAATGTTAGCAACATGCGTGTGCGATATCCCTTCGAACTGAGTCGAGAACTGTGCGAGGGCCTGAAGAGCGCCGGAAAGCTTACACACATTTCTCGACTCAGCTCAACGGACACCGCACACACCTTATCATATAGAAAGTATTTACTCGTACAGTGGCTACTAAGATATCCTGCTCCAGTTTGTTTTATGTGTATTCATCATTGCAAATTGAAATGCCACAGGTGCATTTTCAGGATTTTCAAAATTCGGATCCTCTGCAATGATCTCTGTGGCCATGTTTCGGGAAATTTGCAGCAATTGGGCATCTTTCGCTAAATCTGCTATCTTTAAATCAAGAACCCCGCTTTGAATTGTTCCTGCCATATCTCCAGGTCCCCTTAGCTTTAAATCAACATCTGCTATTTCAAAACCATCATTTGTTTTGCACATGGTTTCCATACGGAGTTTACCATCTGCACTCAGTTTATAAGAAGTCATTAATATACAATACGATTGATCTGCTCCTCTCCCAACTCGCCCCCTCAACTGATGCAACTGCGATAACCCAAAACGTTCCGAACTTTCGATTACCATTACACTTGCATTGGGTACATTCACACCTACCTCAATCACAGTAGTGGCTACCATTATTTGTGTTTGTCCACTTATAAAACGTTGCATTTCATAATCTTTTGCATCCGCCTTCATTTGTCCATGAACTATACTCACATTATAATTTGGTAAAGGGAACGCTCTCACAATACTTTCATACCCATCCATCAAATCTTTATAATCCATTTTCTCCGATTCTTTAATCAATGGATATACAACATAAACCTGACGTCCCAATGCAATCTGCTCACGCATAAATCCAAACACACGATCACGATGATTGTCAAAGCGATGAACTGTTTGTATCGGTTTCCTTCCCGGTGGTAATTCGTCAATAACACTTACATCAAGGTCACCATACAACGTCATTGCCAAGGTTCTTGGAATTGGAGTTGCAGACATAATCAGCACATGCGGCGGTTGTGTATTCTTGCTCCACATTTTAGCGCGTTGTGCAACACCAAACCGATGCTGTTCATCAATCACCACAAGACCCAAATTTTTAAACTGAACAACATCCTCAAACAATGCATGTGTACCAATTAAAATATGCATTTCTCCACTCTGCAACTGTTGATGCAATATATTGCGTGCCTTTGTTTTCTTTGATCCGGTCAATAAACCAACCGTAATATTTAATGGTTTTAATAATTCGGAGATTGTTTCATAATGCTGATTTGCCAGAATTTCTGTTGGTGCCATCAGACAAGCCTGAAATCCGTTATCCAATGAAATCAACATATTCATTAATGCTACAAGCGTTTTTCCACTCCCAACATCTCCTTGCAACAACCTGTTCATTTGTTTTCCGCTTCCCATATCCAGGCGAATTTCTTTAATCACCCGCTTTTGCGCATTCGTTAACTCAAATGGCAAATGCTTATTGTAAAATGTGTTGAAATAATCACCCACCTTTGAAAACACAAAACCATGATACGTCTTTTGTCGCATCACTTTTTGTTTTAATAATCTAAGCTGGATAAAAAATAATTCTTCAAACTTTAACCTAAACTCTGCTCTACGCAAATGCTCTGGGCTTTGAGGAAAATGAATTTCTTTAAATGCTTCTTCCCGCGACATCAAATTGTAACGACTACAAATAGTAGTGGATAATGTTTCCGGAACATTGTTTTTAATCAATTGCACCAGGTTTCTTTGCATCCTCGCTATGCCCTTTGTGTCCAGCCCTCTCGTTTTTAACTTATCTGTGCTGTTATATACCGATTGCATTGCACTGGCCAGCGTCGTATTTTCTTCGCTTACCAATTCAATCTCCGCATGGGCAATGTTTATTTTTCCATTAAAGCTGGAAGGCCTTCCAAAAACAACATATTCATTTGTTTGGTGGGGTTTAAGTTTATCAGCAATCCACTTAGCCCCTTGAAACCATACAAGCTCCAATCTGCTTGTGCCATCTGACAGAATAGCAACAAATCGCTGGGCTCTTTTAACACCAACAATCTCTGTATGCACAATTTTTCCTCTTACTTGAACATAGGGTAAATCCGAAGTGATTTCCTTTATTTTGTAGAATTTTGTACGATCGACATATCGAAAAGGATAGAATGTCAAAAGATCCACATACTTAAAAATATGCAGTTCCTTCTTCAATAGTTCGGCCTTTGCCGGACCAACGCTCTTCAGGTATTCGATGGGTGTATTTAAAAAAGTACTCATTCTTTGGTGCACGAATTTACCAAAAAATAAGCATTTTTAAATGACTAGCACACTGTAAAAATAAAGGCTGCATTTCTGCAGCCTCTACTAAACAAACAAACAAACAAACACTTATCCTTAAATTAGCTTTTCTTGCTTTTAATTTTTGTTTCCAATTCTTGAGCAGCAACTAAATGATGCTTAATTTCTTCACGGTTTTTTGTAAAGAAATTTTTAAAATCTGCATCTTCTTCTTTTTCTGATGCTTTTTCAAATAAATCAACAGCATCTTTGTGATCAGAAACTAATTTCTCGGCATATGCTTCATCGAAATCAGTTCCTTCTTTCTTAATTACTTTATTAAATTTATCCTGTTGATCTTCAGAAAGCCCCTGCGCCAAAGCAACATTCTTTTGATCTGCAATTTGTTTTAACTCTTCATTCACCTTTGTGTGTGACTGAATCATTTCTTCTGCTAATGCTTTCACATCTTTGTCAGCCGATTTCTCTTTTGCATACTTTGAAAGTTCAATTTCCAAAAGCCCTGCTGAATAAGCATCAACTGCAAATTGTGCATTCTTTTCAGCTGTTCTGCCTTCTAAATTTTTATCGTTTATTTCTTGCGCTGCTTCTTTTGTATCATCAGGAGCATTTCCTTTGCAAGAAGTTAAAATAAGTGCTGATAAGGATAAAACTCCAACAGCAGTATATTTAATTAATTTCACCATTTTGATTTTTTTTTAAATTAGTTTAATATTTTTAACACTGCATTTAGGAAAATCGTGCCACCAACCAAAACACCTCCGAAACATTTGATTTTAAAATAGTTTGAGACTTCCAACTTTTATTTGGTAAAGAAATACCTGTAGAATACTTTTCACTTTTCCGGATGTGTTCTACAATTTATTAATCATTTAAAGTTTAATTTATTCTTTTCCTTAAAACATGCTGTTTCCTAAAGGTATAATTTACCCATTCCATTCTTTAACACAAAAGCCGAGAAAAAAAGGCCTCTCTTTTAGCTTCGGCAATTTCAATATCAGGCAAAAAGGCTGCTAATAGGCTGTTTTATCAAATTTTTATTTGGCATACCCCATGCGTTTCCTATTACTATAATCTCACCTAAAAATTAACTAACTATGGCAAATTCAAAAAACACAAAACAGGATCGCGATGAAAAAAAATCCAGCGATCTATCGGAATTGAACAACTATTCATCCGAATCGGAAAACGATTTTGAGTCGAAATCGGCGCATCCCGAGTTTACAAGCCAGTATTCTTCATCAAAAGGCAACGATGAAGACAAAAATCGTACAAGTGCATACGCTTCCAAAATAAACAAATCATTTGGTGGAGATGCTGGTTTTAAAAACAGAGGTAAAGGAGAAGAAAACGACGAGTATTCCTATACGTCCCAACTTGGGAATGACCAACGCGATTCTTCGAAAGAATCATTCCGCTCAAGCACCCCTTATCAATCAAGCGGACGAACGCATCAACTAAGCTATGATCAGCAATTCAGATCTCAGCAACCCCAGTATCAACAGCCCCAATATCAGCAACCTCAGTATCAACAACCTTATAATGGTGGCTACAATCAATATCAAGGTTATACAAACCAAAATATAAATCAGGAACAACAATATTCAAATCCTTATGGTTATCAAGGTTCTAATCAAAACCAGCAATTTGATACCAATCAACAACGCTTTCAACAACCATACAATCAAGGTTCATTTCAAAATCAAAATTTCCATCAGCAGAATTATAATCAAGGGGCTGGATACCAACAACCATTCAGTCAGCAAAATTCAAATCAACGCTTTCAGACGCAAGGCTTCAATCAATCCAATCCTTACGAAAATCAGTTTAGAAACCCGCAATCGATAAATCGTGGTTATGAAAATCATGATTACAATGATCAAAGTAATCGATTCCGCAGTAGCTTCAATACACAAGGGTTTGGAAACAGCGTTTACCGACACGACAATTATCAACCTGATGCCGCCGGAAGCGCTTATGCAGGTTCAACATTTGGAGGTCAGGGCCCTGGAGAGTTCAGAAGCAATGAATTATTCAATGACCAACAGCATTACGATAACAGGGATTTCAGATCTCGTCAAGAATTAAAAAATCCTTCAAGGGGTTTTACCAGAAACTATCGTCAGGATGAACAGGAAAGAAATAATTATCAGCATGATGAAGATGGTTATACAAGAAGAGGATTCAAAGGTCAATTTCAGTCAAACTTTGAAGATGATTTCAGCGGGTTCCATTCTCCTTATGGAAATGAACGCGAAGAACAATATGGGTATGAGCGCGAATTTTCACAGGGACAAAGACCGTTTGAAAGAAATCGTTTTGAAGAGCAAAATCAAGGTTTTCAAAATTTTCAACGTCCTAAAAACCGCCAAAGAAGAAGAAACAGAAACAATAATTTCTAAGCCGAGGTAAAGCAACAAAAAAGGAAGACGAATTCGTCTTCCTTTTTTATTATAATATAGGCCTGTTATATTTTAAAGCGTTCTAATATCTCTATTTGTTTTCTTTACAATATTCTCAACTTCGGTAATAAATTTTGTCACCTTCGTATCTGCATATGGGCCATATGAATCAGAAAGCAATCCTCTGATTCCATCACTTGTTTCTAACGCGTACAAAATTGCACTATCCGCAGGGTCACTTTCTCCTTCAAATCTATAAAAATTTAAAATCTTTACTTGCGAAGGTGTGTACTCTTTATTCGAATCCAAAGCATGGATTGTGTTTCCGTCTACTTTAAAATTCTCATTAAAGCCATCTGCTTGTAATGAATTCATACAAGATGCAAGTGTTTTCAAATTTGTTTTTTCAAATGATTCCATAATTTTAGTTTTAGGTAATTAAAATATGAGGTGTTAAAAACCCTGCCATTGGCTTAACAGAATTTTTATTTAAATATTAATCCTCCTTTTTCAATTAATTTCCGTGTATGCAAAGTATTTTGAAATGGTTCAATAAGTTTAAATCAATAGAAAATAAATTGCGACACTGTGTAATATTTACCTCATAGAGGGAAATGTAAGTATACTATTCCCACTCCTTTTTAATTTGCTTTTTTCTATTAAGGAATTGGTTAAAAGAGAAAACCGGTTTTACTATTCCCAAATAATTCTTAATATCTTGAATAGAAAGACTCCCTGTATTCAGGATAGCGTCACTCAATTGTTGCTGCGTAATATTTAATTTTCGTGTCCAGAACACCATGCTGGAATCACTGTAAAAATCAATAAACCGGCTATTTTTTAGATTTGATTGTCCCATTTTTTTGAAAATTAATGAATGTAAATAATTTGTTTTCCAGTCTGTCTTCTAGCAAACAAATTTCTTTCCTTCACAAAAGAAACTAACGAATCCTCTTAAAACCCTATTAAATCGACATCTTCAATTTATTAAACAATGCAGTTTGCGAAATAGTTTGAACATGTTAAAAGATGATTTCCCAATTTGTTGATCCGAATACACAAACTAAAATGATAATTCATTACAACCCATCATAAATTCAATTGGCATGTTTTTGCATATAATCAGAATATTAAATTTTAAAATAAAAATTATGAAACTAGCCTCGTTTACATTAATAGAAAACAATGACAATTATCTATTGGTTCAGGAAAATTCACTACGATGGAAAAATCATTGGTTTTTGCCAGGAGGTAAATCTGAAAAAGATGAATCGCCAGAGCAAACTGCCAGAAGAGAAGCCAAAGAAGAAATTGGATGTGATATAGATTTAAAAGAAATGTTTTATACAAAATATAGCCCGGGAATTATCGTGGCTGAATTGTGCTTTTATTACTATGCAAATCCATCATCACCCATCGATATGAAGAATCAGCACTCTTTAAAATCACGCTGGTTCACCTATGATGAAATTACAAAGCTTCCTTTACGAGAGAATGCAAGAGATATTATTGACACCTACCGCAACTTAAAAAAACGCAGGTCCGCACAAATTAATGAATATGCTTGATCCACAACTGACGATTTCCGTAAAAAAAATTCGTTTAATTGCTAATGATGTAAAAAAATGTGCAAAGGCAGCTAACTTGATTTACGTAGCAGATACACAACCCGGTATTAAAAGAATAAAAAAAGGGAAAGATTTTATTTACTTTTTCGACAAAAAAAAATTACAAATGAAGAGGTGATTCAACGAATTAAAAAATTGGTTATTCCTCCTGCTTGGGAAAATGTCTGGATCTGCGAGAAAGAGAACGGTCATATTCAGGCAACAGGACACGATATAAGAAAAAGAAAACAGTATCGTTATCATTCAAATTGGAACGAATTAAGAAACCAAACAAAATTCAGTAAGCTGCTTTTGTTTGGCGAAAAACTTCCTCTGTTAAGATTACAATTGGAAAAAGATCTTTCTCAAAAAGAACTTACACTTGAAAAGATTCTTGCAACAGCCATAAGTTTAATGGAACGAACTTATATCCGAATTGGAAATAGTGAGTATGAAAAAACGAATGGCTCTTATGGCCTCACCACATTAAAAGACCAACATGTAAAAATTGATGGCACAACGATGCAATTCTCCTTTAAAGGAAAAAAAGGAATCACTCATAAAATATCACTTACAAATTCCAAATTGGCCCGAATAATTAAGCAGTCCAGAGATATCCCAGGAAAAGAGTTATTTCAATATTATGATGAAAATGGAAATACGCATGCAATTGATTCCGGGATGGTTAATAAATATATTCAGGAAACAACCGGTGAAGAATTTACCGCTAAAGATTTTCGGACATGGGCGGGAACGCTAAATGCTTTGGAAGCTTTTAAAAAAGCTGGAATCGGAGAAAACACTACTGACACAAAAAAGAAGTTAATTGATGCGCTTGATTACGTAAGTAAGAAATTAGGTAATACGCGCACAGTCTGCAAAAAATACTATATACATCCAATGATTATTGAGTTATTCGAAAAACAATCCCTGAATAAATATTTAGACGAATTGGATGAAATAGAAAAAAATGATAACCTCACCGGATGGACTCGCAATGAGGTTATCTTACTCAAAATATTAAGATCTAATGCATAAACTATCTTTTCTTAAATAAAGATTGGCAATTACCGCAGAAAAAACTTATTATTTTCTTTTTCAATTCAGCTGGGATTTGCAAAGGTGCTTTGCATTTAGGGCATATCTTATTTTTGTACGCTAGCCAGTGATCTTGCAATGTAAATTTCGGTTGTTCAAAAAAATCGAACAGGGGATGTACGTTTTCCATAATTAAATTCATTAAAATTAAAGCTATTATTTTGACTAAAAAGATGCCAGTAGTCATTGCTATTTTTAACCACTCTTTAAATCTTTTATTTCAAGCACTATAACAACTTTATATTTTATTATATTGTGTTATTCCCAAACCATAACAACTACAAGGCTTGTAGAATCTGTTCCACACGAAGTCCGCGACTGATATAAGATTTTCTCAATCCGCATCAATCCTAACCCAGTGGCATTCATATTGCCAATTATAAATCCTAACCCCTAAAAAATATTCGCCATGCCACGCTCTATCTGGACAGGATCCATCAGTTTCGGGCTGATTAATATTCCTGTAAAGCTTTATTCAGCTGTTCAAGAAAGCAATTTAGATCTTGATATGCTTGATCCAAAGGATCATTCGAATATAAAATTTAAACGTGTGAATGAAAATACTGGTAAGGAAGTTCCCTACAAAAGCATAGTCAAAGGTTATAAAATTAATGACGAATATGTCATACTTGAACCGGAGGATTTCGAAAATGCCGACGCAAAAAAAACAAAAACAATTGAAATTCTAAATTTTTCAAAAGAAGATGAAATCAACAGTATTTATTACGAACAACCTTACTACCTGGAACCCGATAAATCAGGAGAAAAAGCGTATGGATTATTGCGTGATGCACTGGCGGCTTCAAAAAAAATCGGAGTAACTACATTTGTTATGAGAAACAAGGAGGCCCTGGCCATCCTAAAACCTTATAAGAATGTTATTCTCCTGAACCGTATTCGCTTTGAAGAAGAAATACGTGATGTAAAAGATATCAAGGTTCCTGCAGCATCAAAAGCTAAAAGCAAAGAACAAACAATGGCCATCAAATTAATTGAACAATTAACTGAAAAGTTTGACATTAGTCAATATAAAGATACTTATACAAGTAAACTCTTAAAAACGATTAAAGATAAAGCGAAAGGAATTAAAAAATCAGCCCCTAAAAAGATGCGTGTGGTTCATACAAAAAATGATGATTTGATGTCGGCACTACAGGCCAGTTTATCTACAAAACGAAAAGCATCTTAATGCTAAAGTGATAAAATTCTTGCAGATAATGAGGCCATATCTACACATATAAAAATTATTTATATTACTTACCATGATTAATAATCTTTAAAATAACCAATAAAATTAATCATTTCAGACCATTTTAAATTTAAAGGAATGCTAGTTGAATTCATAATTAAGAAAAAATAAATTATGAATCTGTTTGTGTAAAATAGATTCCTTTAATAACTAAACTTAAAATTTTGAAATCATGGCAACAGTAAGCGAAAAAAAAGCAAAAGCTCTAGGCGAATTAGTAATTATCAATAATGACCGCTACGAAGGATATAATAAAGCAGCAGAACAAACTACCGATGCTGATTTAAAATCATTATTTACAAAATTCAGTTCGCAAAGTAAAAATTTCAGTTCTGATCTTAGAAAATTAATACCGTTTTCAGAAGAAGCACCTAAGCGTGATGAAACAACTGTATCAGGTAAATTTTATCGTGCCTGGATGGATGTAAAATCTGCTTTGACTTCTAAGGATAGAAAAGCAGTTTTATCATCCTGCGAATTTGGTGAGGATGTAGCTAAAAAGACGTATGACGATGTACTGGATAATCCGGAGGATGTACCATCAGAAGTTTTATCGCTCATTCAAAAACAACGCAGTGAACTTCAACAAGGTCACGATACAATTAAAGCGCTACGCGATAGTGCAAAAAATTAAATTAATCCTTACAAAATACTCCGCAAATGCGGAGTATTTTTTTTAATCAAAAACATATATGCAAAAAGGGAAACCTAAAAAATTCATACATCCTGATGCTACGAAACAGCAAAAACCCGGATTAGAAAAAAAAATGAAGGAAGTTCCGAAATTCGATTCGGAAATAACCACTCCCGGTAAAAAATTAATTGGTAAAGTTGCACTTATTACAGGAGGAGATAGTGGCATAGGGAGGGCTGTAGCTGTTGCTTTCGCAAAACATGGCGCAGCTGTAGTAATTTGTTATTTAAAAAAAGAAGAAAAAGATGCGGCTGTCACTAAAAAATTTGTTACAGAATATGGGGGGAAATGTTTATTACTACCTCTTAATTTAAATACCGAAGAACATTGCAAGAAGGTTATTCAAAAAACCATCGAACGGTTTAAAAGAATTGATATTATTGTTAACAATGCAGGTACGCATTATCCTCAGCCAGGCATTGAAAGCATAAGCAGTAAACAACTGCAGGAAACATTTAATATCAATGTGTTCTCCATGTTTTATATCGTAAAAGCAGCCTTAAAATATTTGAAAAAAGGAAGTTCCATCATCAATACCGCAAGCGTAACAGCCTATCGTGGTAGTGCACATTTAATTGATTACTCGGCTACAAAAGGCGCAATTGTATCTTTTACCCGATCATTAGCGGCGTCCTTAATCGATAAAAAAATTCGTGTCAACGCAGTAGCACCAGGCCCTGTTTGGACACCTCTCATTGTATCAAGCCTAAAACTTAAAGAAATAAAAACATTTGGTTCCGACTCGCCAATGGGAAGAGCAGGGCAACCTGTTGAGATAGCACCTTGTTATTTATTTCTGGCAAGCGACGAATCAAGTTTCATAACCGGCCAGGTTTTACATGTTAATGGTGGAGAGATCGTGAATGGATGATTCCTCAATTTGAGGAGTAAATTACTTAACTATTATTTCTAAGACCATCTTTTCAAGCAAAACCCCTTTCGTATATCACTATTAATTGTGGCATAAATATTTGGGAATTTAGCTATAGGTTTAACCCAGAACTAAAACATAATAGCTATGAAAACTCCAGGAAAAAATCAAAAAAAGCAGGATTCAGGTGCAACACATGGATCGAAAGCTAATGCACACAAAACAAAGATTACTACAGGAAAAGATGCAGGTAAGGGTCCATGGAAAAATCCAGATCCAACTGATCCTAGAAAATCTCCTGAAAAAGTGAATGAGCCATTTGCTGGTAAATCCACATTCCCCGGAGAAGCTACTTCTAAAAAACCTGCAACTGGTTTTAAAGGTGAAAAGGTTACAAATGCTGGGGAATCTGAACATCATATCCCTGTAAACAAAAGTGATTATGATAGCTATGAGGAAGAATATGATGAGTTTGAGTTTGAAGATGATGACGATGAATTTGAAGAAGATGATGATGAAAAAGGTGAAACAAGTGCTAATTATTACGAAGATGAAGAAGATGAAAGCAAGCAGTTTAGAAGTCAGGTAAACCCTGCTGCTCAAAAAAAAGCAAATGAGCAAGCTAAATTCACCCAAAAACAAAATAACTTCAATGCGAAACAGCAAAATAAAACGCTGGAGAATAAAAACAAATCACAATTGAATGCAAACTTTAATCAAAAGAAAAACAACAATCCTCAAGCTTAGTGCTAATTAAAAGACCATACACATAACGTGTATGGTCTTCTTTAATTTTTACTTTACCTCATCATGCCCCTTATGCGAATGCTTCCCTCGCATTTCTTTTCTCATTTGTCTTAATTTTTCATACTGTTCTGATGTCAGAATTTTTTTAAATTCTTCTTCTGATTCTTTCATTGCTTTTCTTGCATCATCCTTTGCATCGTCCATTTTTTCATGGATTTCTTTTCGTTGTTGCTCCCGCTTTAAAATCAAAGGTTTTAATTTTGAAATTTGATCGTCAGAAAGAGCTAAATCTGTTTTCATCTTTGCAACAATTTTCTCTGTACGCTCTTCCGGGCTCTTTGATGATTGTTTAGTTGTTTGCGTCTGGCCAAACATGCTAATTGTTGTAATCATTATTACAGCAAATGTTAAAATTATTCGTTTCATGGTTCTTATTTTTTCTTATCAGACCCTAATCGTTCATGCTGGTTTAATATACCCATGAAAAACAAATGTTAAAATTTGTAAAGTAAACTATTCCTGTATATTCAATACCCCCAAAATCCTATGTGGCTGTGTGGTTTATTTTTTTAACCACATAGGCATAGGATTTAAAGGATAAACAATAAGTTTTTTAGAATGCAGGCATTCAACACATAGGGTAGCAACTTTAAGTACACAATACTATAGTTGAGTTTCAATTTTTCTAAGTATTTTTAGTCTTCATGAAAAAATCGATTGCAATAGTTGGTGGTGGAGCCTCTGCATTGATGCTTGCTTCAAGTTTGGATACAAACAAATTTGACATTACTATTTACGAACGAAATTTTGCACCGGGTCGTAAATTTTTAGTTGCCGGTGATGGCGGTTTTAATTTGACACATTCAGAAGATGCATCATTGCTTGTAAATCGCTACACCCCTGCTTCATTCTTTTTACCTCTTATAAAAAAATTCAACAACATTGATTTCCAACATTGGCTCGAAAACATTAGTATCCCTACTTATATTGGTAGTAGCAAACGTGTATTTCCTAAAAAAGGAATTAAACCCGTAGCTGTTTTAAATGCGATTTTAAGCTTAATTGCACAACGCAATATTCCAATTAAAACACAACATCTTTGGAAAGGTTGGTCGCCAAACAATGAACTTATTTTTGAGAATCAAAGTAACACTATTTTTATAAAACCAGATATTACGGTATTTGCCTTGGGTGGAGCCAGCTGGAAAATTACCGGATCGGATGGAAACTGGGTTTCTCATTTCAAAGAAAAAAGTATCACAATAATTCCTTTTCAAGCTTCTAATTGTGCTTACAAAATCGATTGGCCATCCAGTTTTATAGAAGTAACTGAAGGGAAATCTCTAAAAAATATTTCGCTAACCTGTAATACTGTTAAAAAGAAAGGTGAAGTTGTGATCACTAAATTTGGATTAGAAGGAGGTGCCATTTATGCGCTAAGCCCGGAAATACGCAGGGAGCTAACATTCCAAGGCTATTCAATCATTTACATCGACCTTAAACCCAGCCTATCAGAAGAATCCATATTTAATAAAATAAAACAAAGGGGAAATAACTCAATAAGCAAGCTGTTGGAAACCGAATTAAACATGAATTCACTACAACTTTCCTTATTGAAAAGCTTCTTAAATAAAACTGATTTTACAAACCCTGAAACACTTGCTAAAAGCATTAAGCAATTCCCACTACGTATCATTAATCAGGCACCAATTGAGGAAGCGATTTCAACTGTTGGAGGAATAAGTCTGGATGAAATAACCAACCATTTTGAACTAAAAAAATTGCCGAATAATTTTGTTATCGGCGAAATGCTTGACTGGGATGCTCCTACAGGAGGATATCTTTTACAAGGATGTTTTAGTTTTGGTTATACCCTAGCATTTTATTTGAATTCATCTATCTAAAGAAAACACATCATTTACTAAAACAAAAATGCTTTACCTTTTCAAGTAAAGCATTTTAATATAAGAGCATTGGATGTAGGCCGAAGCCTATCACCCTACGTTAAAACTACGGATGACGAAGAGCATAACTCTTAAATGGAATATGCTCCAAGCATTAATATTGGATTTTCCATATTTTGTTTGAATGTCTTCAAAAACGCAGAACCTACTGCTCCATCTACTACGCGATGATCACACGACAAAGTAACTTTCATAACATTACCTGGAATAATCTGACCATTTTTCACAACAGGTGTTTGTTTGATCGCTCCTACAGCAAGAATACAAGCATCAGGTGAATTAATGATCGCTGTGAATTCTTCAATCCCAAACATACCTAAATTCGACACAGTAAATGTATTGCCTTCCCAATCACTAGGCTGTAGTTTTTTATCTTTTGCTTTTGCTGCGAAATTACGCACCTCATTCGCAATTTGTGTTAGTGTTTTACCATCTGCAAAGCGAACAACCGGCACGAGTAATCCTTCTTCAACAGCCACAGCAACACCGATATTAATGTGATTATTATAACGGATTTTGTCTCCTAGCCAGGCAGCATTTACTTTTGGATGTTGACGTATACTTGCTGCTACCGCTTTAATCACCAGATCATTGAATGAAATTTTAGCACTTGCAACCGTATTAATCGCTTCACGTGCTTTTATCGCTTCATCCATGTCAATTTCCATTGTCAGGTAGAAATGTGGTGCAGAAAATTTACTTTCTCCTAATCTTCTTGCAATTGCTTTACGCATTTGTGATACCGGTTCTTCTGTATAGCTTTCAACGGAAACTGTAGCTGGTAAACCGGCTCCGGATGTTTTGTATTTATCGATGTCACGTTTTATAATACGACCATGATCACCAGATCCTTTCAATGCCTGCAAACTAATTCCTTTTTCATCAGCGATCTTTCTTGCAAGAGGAGATATTCTTAATCGTTCATTACCTTTTGCTTCACCTTTCGATTTAGCTGCTGTAACAATTGTTTTTTCTTCTGATTTTTTTGCAGGAGCTGTTTCCTGTTTTGCACTTGACGCTTCCGGTTTGACTTCAGCTGTTTGTGACTTATTTTTATCTGCAGCAATAATTGCAGAAACATCTTCACCGCCTTTACCTAAGATTGCAAGAATAGAATCTACCGGAGCGCCTTTTCCTTCTTCAACACCAATATGCAACAATACACCATCCTGGAAAGATTCAAATTCCATGGTGGCTTTGTCTGTTTGTATATCTGCTAATAATTCACCCGATTTTACTTTATCTCCAACCTTTTTATGCCATTTAGCAACAACTCCTTCTGTCATCGTATCACTCAATTTCGGCATTCGAACAATTTGAACCGTATCCGGAATTTTAACTTCAGGAGCTGAAGCTGCTTGTTTTTTTGTATCGTTGGAAGCTTGTGCTTCTTCTTTTTTACCTTGTGTAACTTCTTCTTTTGACTCTGTTGATTGTTTGGCTTCTCCTGCTAACAAAGCAGAAATATCTTCACCTTCTTTTCCCAAAATTGCAAGTATGGAATCTACCGGAGCACCTTTACCTTCTGGTACGCCAATGTATAACAAAGCGCCATTTTGAAAAGACTCAAACTCCATTGTCGCTTTATCTGTTTCAATATCGGCTAATACTTCACCCGATTTCACTTTGTCACCTACTTTTTTATGCCATTTGGCAACCACACCATCCGTCATGGTGTCACTTAACTTGGGCATTCTAACTATCTCAGCCATAAATTATAAAATTATATTGCCTTGTGGTATCGCACGATGGCTTATTCTATTGTTACTATATTTTATACCTTGTAAATTATTCAATAATAAAAGGATAATCTTCTTGTGTATACACATCCTTGTATAGCTCATCAACTGAAGGGAATGGAGACTCCTCCGCAAATCGAACAGATTCTGCCACCTCATCATCTACACGCTTTTCAATCACTTCGATATCTGCATCACTTAACCATTTATTTTCTTTAATGGTCGTTAACACGCGTTCAATCGGATCTTGTAATTTGTATTCTGCTACTTCTTCTTTTGTACGATATGTTTGCGCATCACTCATGGAGTGACCTTTGTAACGATATGTTTTCATTTCAAGTAATGTCGGACCATCACCTTTTCTTGCTCTTGCAACAGCTGATTCAATGGCTTCATGAACGCTTTCACATCTCATTCCATCAACTGGATAAGAAGGCATTTCATAGCTCAAACCTATTTTATATAATTCATGTACGTTCGATGTACGTTCTACAGAAGTACCCATTGCGTAACTATTATTTTCAATAATAAAAATTACAGGTAGTTTCCACAACATCGCCATGTTAAATGTTTCGTGAAGGGCTCCTTGACGAACAGCTCCATCACCCATATAACAAAGGGTTACATTATCATTACCATTATATTTATCTGCAAAAGCAATACCTGCGCCCAAAGGAATCTGTCCACCTACGATCCCATGTCCTCCAAAAAAGTTATGCTCTTTTGAAAAAATATGCATCGATCCGCCTTTTCCTTTTGAACAGCCCGTAATTTTAGCCATCAACTCAGCCATGATGTATTTGCATTCAAGCCCTCTTCCAATTGGATGTGCGTGATCACGATAAGCTGTTATCACTTTGTCATCGCGACGAAGAACCGATTCAGAACCAGCAACCAACGCTTCCTGTCCAATATACAAATGGCAGAAACCTCTAATTTTTTGTTGAATATATAATTGACCTGTTTTCTCTTCAAACTTACGCATCAGCAACATTGATTCGTACCATTTCAAATAGGTTTCCTTGCTGAATTTACTGTTAACACTTGCATCAACAGATACTGCTTTTTTACTTTTTACTGCAGCTTTTTCCTTATCCATGTTTATATTTTTTTGTAGAAGCACAAATTTACAATAAAAATCAAACCAGTAAAGACAACTAGCTTAAGTTTTATCATTTTTTGATTTGGAGATTCTAGAATATATTTGTACAGATGAGCATGGGGATAGATATTTTACCTATTTCCCCTAGCACTCTTGTCATTTTTTTCCTATTTCTTCTCGATCAGCGCAACAGCATAAGCACAAACGCCTTCCTCCCTGCCTACATATCCCATTTGTTCATTGGTTGTCGCTTTTATTGCAATGTCACCGGTATCCAGCTTTAAAACACCAGCCAATGTTTCCTTCATCTGTTGGATATGTGGATTAATTTTAGGTTTTTCAAGCACCAGTGTACAATCAATGTTTCCAATAGAAAAGCCTTCTTTGCGCAACAAATCATTCACCCTACCCAATAAAATTTTACTGTCAATCCCTTTAAATTCGGATGAAGTATCAGGGAAATGAAAACCAATATCTCTTAAACCTGCGGCTCCTAACAACGCATCACAGATGGCATGAATGAGCACATCAGCATCAGAATGCCCTACAGCTCCTTTTTCATGTTGTAGTTGTATTCCTCCCAGCCACAATGATCGTCCGGTTTTTAGCTGGTGCACATCAAACCCGAATCCAACGCGTATTTTCATTGTATCAACGAAATATTAAATTAAAAATGCCCATATTCACTGCGTAAATATGGGCATTTTTTAGTTATTAGAACCATTATTCTGTTGGCTTTTCTTCACTACTTTGCATTTTATCCAAATCAAATGTCAATGAAAAGCGCAATGTGTTTGCAAGTGGGTTGTTGCGTTGTTTGGTTGGTATTAAGAAAGCAAAGTCTAACCCAAAAACATTGTATTTAACACCTGCTCCAAGGGTAAAAAATTGACGGTTACCTTTTGTTGGGCTCTCGTAAAAATATCCAAATCGCAAAGCAAACAATTTATTATACCAATACTCCATCCCCAATGAATAATTAATTTCCTTTAATTCTTCTTTTCCACCTCCTGGTGCATCATTAAAAGAACCAAAAATACCATCCGTTACACCTCTGTTTGGATTCTGCCCTTTAGCAATTATTGGTTCATTGTTCGAGTCATAAGCAATCTTTCCTGTTTCTTTTCCTGTTGAATCAAGCTCCATTTGATAGATCGGAGGTGTTGGAACCAATAATTTATTTACATCAGCAGCTATCGCTAACGAGTTATACTCATCCAGCTGGATATCCAATGACCCTCCTAAACGAAGATTAATCGGAATAAAATCAGAATTTTTTCCAGCATCAGAATAGGACATTTTCTGACCAATATTGGAAATGTTTAAACCAATTGCACCGGTTGCTTTTTTATCAGAAAGTTTAATATCTTTTTTTCTATAAAGCGCTGAAATATCCGCGGCAATAGCATTACCGGCATGGGTATTTACTCCCTGAACAATTGCACCGTTTGTAAGATCGGAACGGATATAACGAACTGCTGCTCCAACAGAAAAATCATCACTCAATTTGGTTCCATAGGCTACATCTATTGCATATTCATTGGGATGTGCTTCCAGAATTTTTTGCGCATTGTTATCTGTAAATGTGATGTTACCAAGTGAAAAATAACGCAAAGATGCTGCAATTGTCCCACTCTTTTTTGTTTTATAATACCCTGAAAGGTAAGCCATATTTATATCCGAAACCAATGCACGTAACCAGGGTGTATAAGAAATACCTATTGCTACTTTCTTTTCAGCAAAGCCCAATTTGGATGGATTCCAATGAATGGAATTTACGTCTGTAGATGTGGCAACCCCAACATCTCCCATCCCTCCGGCTCTTGAGTCTGGAGTGATCATTAGAAAAGGAACTGCTGTCGTTATGGTATTGATGCGATCCGGGCGATAAGAACTGATCGTTTGTGCATTTGAATTTTTTATAACAAATACCAATGTCATCGTCATAATTAATGCATTGATATAATTATCTTTCTTTTTCATTCTCTTTTTTTTGGGTTGCTAATGTACTAATTAATTTAAAATGACAAGTTTTTCATATTTTTCGGCTGCCGCTCCCTGATTTGTTTTCACTTTCAAACGATAAATATAAACTCCTTTACCAATCTTGTCTCCAAAATCATCACGACCATCCCATTCAATAGGATCAGACCGGTAACTATCTGCATTGACATATTTGCTGATATTTTTCACCAATTTTCCGCTTATTGTAAACACTTGTAATTGAACATTCAGTAATTGGCAACATTGATTATGCTCAAAAAAGAATTGCGTTTTGGTTGTAAAAGGATTTGGATAATTCAATACATGGTCTAGCGCTAATTCTCCTGAGGATGCAACAACAAATTCTGTAGTGGCTATCGAAGAGTTATTATGCACATCCCACACTTTTAAACTCAATGTATGAGTCCCAGGACTTAAGTCTTTAAATGGATAAACAATGGTTCCACTTTTATAACTATTTAAATCCGCCTGATAATAATCATTTAACACGATAGAATGATCCGTATTTGCATCTAAAATTGCTGTAATATCGTGTCCTATTCCATTTCCCACTGTATTTACTCCATTATCATCTTTTAAAACTGCGAATAAATTCGGTTTTTCATTCGTAATCCCTCCGGAAATAAATTTGGCATCATTCATATACAAACGCACTTCGGGCCCTATCTTATCTACTTTGGTTGAATCACTCACTCCACCTACCTGTATTTTATCATAGTATCCATTTCCATCTTCGTTTCCGTTTTCCGCATAATAGTTAATTCGTCCTATACCATATTGGAAAGCAATGTCTTTCGGAACAATAAACTGATATTTAAAGTATCCGTTTGTAATACTTGCCTTTCCCTTATATAAAACATTTTTTTGCAAATCAAACGTATAGGCCGGACTACCGCCTGTCGAATTAGAGTTAGATGGATTATTGGAAAGCGTTGTGACGCGCTGAACCTTATTAAATACAGTTGGGTAAAGCACCCCATTATAATTTGTTAATGGACCGTTTCCATCTGCAATATGACCGGTTACGGTAACCAATGCAAGTGCTTTGAGCGTATCACTGCTCGCTATAGTAACGGCCGATCCATTAATAGAATCCGTTACAACCTCATACTTAGGATATGATAAACGCAATGCTGGGTCACCTAATAAGGAAAAGTTGCGGCTATTTAAATTCAAATTTGTTGCTTCGCTTTTCATTTCGTGAAAAATATCTCCCAGACGTGGTTTTTCGCCATTAATTGGTCGGAACGCATATTTGTAAAAGGATAAATTCAGATCAGCATTAAAAGATGCGTATACCAACCTAACGGTTGTAAATAAAGCAATTGCTCCACCTTTGGGATTCAGAAATACATATTCACCAGCGGAAGTTCGGTTAGGATCATCATACCGGCTAAATTCACAGGTTGCCGTAAAAAACAAAGGCATGTTGTTAATATTACTCCAGTTATTGATTTGTGAAACATCAACAACGCGTTCATGTGCCAATCCCACTTCCCCTCCATGCCCGGTATAATTCAATATCAAACACCCTTTTTCTATCCTTTTATTAATGGCTTCGTTTACATCCGGATAACGTTCTCCACCAGGTGTTGATTCTTGTTTGTAAGCATCCAGATAAATCTTGTCAATATTATACTCCTTATTTGTAGATCTTACTGAATCGGACAATTCTTCTGCGTCTTTCACATGAAGATTACCGTCATCATCATCTGCAATGTAACAAACAATATTTCTCCAATCCCCAAAGGAAGATGCCTGATTGGTTAAACATGTTGTGGTTGTTGTTGATGGTGGAATACCCGTTTTTATGTAATTAATGATTTTGGCAACTGCTGTTTGCGCTTCTGCTTTTGTTTTCACAGGGAAACGTCCAATTCCGATATCAACAACTTCACCTTGTGAGTTTGGTGAGAACACACCTTCAGAATCATCCAAAAGACCATAATAGTCATCAGAAACAAAAGAAGAGGTAAGGTTTGTGGAGTTATCCGATTCATAGGTGGGTATAAAATTCGTATTTCCTTTTGAGCCTTTTTTATTGTTGAAGGACCCATCCCCAAATAACAACAGATATTTAGGATATTTTGTTGGATTTGAACCTTTGTTGTAAAGCATTCTGACAAAATCACGAATAGCTGTTATATCCTGCGCTCCGGAAGAAAATTCATTATAAATCTGTTGCGGCGTTACAA